>JAVHXX010000351.1 GCA_031119595.1 Patulibacter sp.
CGCCGGCGCCGCGCGCCAGGCCGCCGACGAGCTGCAGCCGCTTCGCGAGCGCCGGCGACAGCGACGCGGTCAGGTCGGCGATCGACGTTCCAGGGGCGCGCTCGTAGTCGAGCGGCACGGCGTCGGCGGTGATCTCGGGGCGACGCACGACGTGGCGGTCGAGGTAGTGGCCGTGGTGGGCCCAGATGCCGTCGCCGAGGTCGGCGCCCGGGTACCGGACCTGCAGCCGAGCGGGGCGTAGCCAGCGCGAGATCCGACGCAGCCGGAGGCTCGTGCGCATCGGAACCCGCATCGACGGCTTCAGGTCGCGGTCGTCGGCGCGGAGCTCGTCGAGCCACGGCCGGACGAACGCGTGGTCGTGGTTCCCGGGCACCATGAGGACCTGGCGGTCCTTGCCGAGCGCGTCGCCCATGGCCCGCAGCACCGGCTCCGCGGCCTCCATCGCAGCCGCCGGCCGCCCCTCGGCGAGCTCGACGGTGTCGCCCAGGAGGACGAGTCGGTCCACGGTCTCGAGCGCGCCGCACAGCCGGTCGAGCGCCGCCGGATGACGGAGCACGTCCCGCCCGCCCCGCGACCCGAGATGGAGGTCGGAGATGACGAGCGTCCGCACGCGCCCGACGCTACTGCGGGGCCGGCGCGTCCGATCCCGCCACGTCCGGACGCGGCCGTGCGCTCAGGCAGCCGGCGGCGCGTCCTGGCCGAGCAGCTCCGCGAGGCCGCTCTCGGGGTTCGCCAGCATCTCGAGCAGGATCCGCTGGACCACCGCGAGCACGTCGGCGTCGGGGGCGACGCTCGCCGCGAAGCTCCCGAGGTAGAGCAGGTTCTTGAAGAACAGGACGAGGTCCGTCGGCATGCGGAAGCCGTTGCGGGCCAGGACCTGGAGGAGCCGGCCGAGCGTGATGCCGAGCTGGTCGAAGGTGACCTGCCCGCGGTCGCGGTGCTCCAGACGATCCATCTCGACCTGGAGTTCCTTCACGAGCGTGTCGATGTCGGCCTTGTGGTCGATGGCGCCGAAGGTCTTCATGGCCTCGATCTGGCCGCGGGCGTCGTTCGCGGCGAACGCCGCGAGGAAGTGCACGAGGCCGGCGCGCTGCTTGGCATCGAGGCGGCCGGCGATCCCGAAGTCGACGAGCGAGAACCGGTCGTCATCCGTGATCAGGACGTTCCCCGCGTGGAGGTCGCCGTGGAAGATGCCGTGGAGGAGGGTCGCGTCGAGGACACCCTTGATGCCCTCGTAGAGCAGCCGCTCGCCGGCCTCGCGCTCGGGGAGGGCGATGCGCGCGTACGAGGCGCCGGGCAGGAACTCCATCACGAGCAGGCGCTCGGTCACCATGCCCGGGATCGGCCGCGGGGCGTGCATGTGCTCGGCGCCGAGGCTCTCGAGCACGGCCGTCGAATCGACGAGGTTCGCAGCCTCGAGGCGGAAGTCGAGCTCGGCCAGCGACAGCTCCGCGAAGAGCTCGACGAACCCGGACAGGTTCGCCGAACGCGCGGCCGGGTGGAGCTTCTCGGCGGCCGCGGACGCGAGCGCGAGGGTCTCGATGTCGGCACGGAACTTGCGCAGCAGCTTCGGCCGGCGGACCTTCACCACGACCTCGGTGCCGTCGTCGAGGCGGCCGCGGTGGACCTGTCCGATGGAGCCGGCGGCGAGGGGTTCATCGTCGAGCCAGGCAAGCCGCGCGCGGAGGTCGCCGGTGAGCTCGCGGTCGATGATCGACTGGGCCACGCCGGGCCGCAGCGGCGGGGCCTCGTCGCGGCACCATGCGAACGCCTCGACCCACTCGTCGGGCAGCAGCCCGTTCGCGCTGGCGATGAACTGGCCGAGCTTCACGTACGCCGGGCCGCCCGCGCGGACGAGCCGCTGCGCGCGGTCGAGGGTGTCCTGCGAGGCCGTCGGCGCCTGCACGCGCAGCCCGACGGCGGCAGCCGCCGCAGCGAGCAGCTGGAAGGGCGCGTCGGGGGCGGCGGCGGTCGCCATGCGCCAGCCGGTCGACGCGAGCGAGGCGACGGTGTCGTGCCAGAGGCGCGGCGTGGCCAGGCTCTTCGCGTCGCGGGTGACGACCTTGCGGCGGCCGATCGCCTCCTCGTGCCAGCGCAGCGCCTGCTCGGTGAGGCCGGGGAACGCGGCGAGGCGCTGCGAGCTCCGGATCAGCGGCGGCAGCGAGGGCAGCGGCGGGGGCGTGGCGGCGCCGGACGGGGCGGTTCCTTCGGCCATCGGCGGAGGATGACACACCGGACCTACACCAGTGTAAGTTCGCGGCGTGGGACCGGTCACGGAGCGGCGGCCCGTGCGTGCAGCCGCGGACCACGGCCGCGTCACGTAGCCTCGATCACGTGAACGAGATCCCGATCCGAGGCGACATGATCCGGCTGGGCCAGCTCCTCAAGCTGAGCGGCCTCGCCGAGGACGGCGTGCACGCGAAGGAGATCCTCGCGAACGAGCACGTGTTCGTGAACGGCGAGCGCGACAACCGCCGCGGCCGCCAGCTCGTCCCCGGCGACGAGGTCAACATCGACGGGACCAAGCTGCGCGTGGTCAGCGGCGGCTGACCGAGGGCTACTTGACCCCGATGAGGTCGACGACGAAGACCAGCGTCTCGTCGGGGGCGATCGCGCCGGGGGCGCCGCGCTTGCCGTAGGCGAGGGTCGGCGGGATGGTGATCTTGCGGCGACCGCCGACCTTCATGCCGTCGACACCCTGGTCCCAGCCCTGGATGACCTGGCCCTTGCCGAGGCCGAACTTGAAGGTCGAGCCACGGTTCCAGGAGGCGTCGAACTCCTTGCCGTTGCTCCACGCCTTGCCGACGTAGTGGACCTCGACGATGTGACCCGGGATCGCTTCGTCGCCGGTGCCCTCCACGATGTCCTCGATCTCCAGCTGGTAGGACGGCGCGCCCTCCGGGATCTCGAACTCGGGCTTCTCGCTGGTGCTCATGGGCGGGATCCTAGTTCGCGGCCGCGGCGCGATGCGGGCCCCGCGGAGACGGCCCGGTAGCGTCGCGTCCGTGAGCCCCGCGCCCCGCATCGCCGCCCCCAGCACCGTCGCGGCGTCGGCACTGGCCGGCGGGCTCGCGCAGCTCGCCACGGAGCTCGAGCTGCCGGGCCCGTTCGCCGCGGACGCCCAGGCCGAGGCGACGGCCGCCACCGCCGATGGGCTCGCCGCGAACCGCCCCACGCTCGTCGGCGGCAACGCACGCGAGGATCACACCGACCTGCCACTGGTGACCCTCGACCCGCTCGGCAGCCGCGACCTCGACCAGGCCTTCGCCATCGAACCGGCCGAGGCCGGTGGCACGCGGCTGCACTACGCGATCGCCGACGTCGCCGCGCACGTGGCCCACGGCGGCGCGATCGACGCCGAGTCCCGCCGCCGCGGCGAGACCATCTACCTCCCCGGTCGCCGCCTGCCGCTCCATCCGCCGGAGCTCTCGGAGGGCGCGGCGAGCCTGCTCCCCGGCGAGCGGCGGCTCGCCGTGCTGTGGTCGATCGAGGTCGACGCCGCGGGCGACCTCCGGGAGACGCAGGTGCGCCGCGCGGTGGTGCGATCGACGGCGCAGCTCGACTACGCCTCGGCCGCCGCGGCGCTCGCCGCCGGCACGCCGCACCCGCAGATCGCGGCCCTCGCCGACCTCGGCCCACGGCTCGTCGCAACCGCACTGCGCCGCGGCGCGATCGACCTCCCGGAACCCGAGCAGGAACTCGTCGACGACGGCGCCGGCGGATTCACCGTGAGCTGGCTCCCACGCGACCCGGTCGAGGACTGGAACGCCCAGCTCTCGCTGCTCACGGGCCGCGCCGCGGCCCGTGTGATGCTCGAGGGCCGCAGCGGATTGCTGCGCACCCTTCCCCCACCGCCGCCCGACGCCGAGCCGCGGTTGCGCACCGTCGCCGCGGCCCTGCAGGTCGACTGGCCCGCGGGCGAGGCCCTCAGCACGCGACTGGCCCGGCTCGATCCCGGGGCCGCGCCCGACCTCGCCCTGATGGACGCCGCCCGTACCCTGCTGCGCGGCGCGGGCTACCTGCCGCTCACGGGCCAGACGCCCGAGCCCGGCACCGAGCTGCACGCTGCCGTGGCGGCGCCCTACGCGCACGTGACCGCGCCGCTGCGTCGGCTCGCGGATCGCTTCGCCACCGAGTGTGCGCTCGCCGTCGCCGCCGGCGTCGAGCCGCCGGACTGGGCGACCGCAGCCCTCCCCGACCTCCCGACGACCATGACGGCCGCGGGGCGCCGGTCGGGCGCCGTCGCCCGCGGCGTGATCGACCTGGCCGAGGCGATCGTGCTCGCGCCGCACGTCGGCGAGACATACGACGCGGCCGTGGTCGCCGTGACCCCGAAGGCGGCCGAGATCCGCCTCGACGACCCACCCGTGCAGGGCCGCGCCGATCCGGCAGGTCTCGTCGCCGGGAGCCGCCGGCGTGTGGTGCTGGTGTCCGCGGATCCGGGGAAGCGCAGCGTGCGCTTCGCGGCCGCCGCTGCAGACTGAAGCGCGGCGCGGTCCACCGGCTCGGCCGGGCCGGGGTCGACCTCCTCGGGCGCCCTCGGCGCCCGGGCCTCACCGCTTCGCGGTGATCTTCCGGACGCTCGTCGCCTGCTGATGCTGCGCGGCCGTGGTGAAGATCGTCCGCAGCACGAGACGGACCGACGCGCGGGTGCCGAGCAGCGCACGGCGCGAGGCCTGAACCGGGACCTTCACCGTCACGCTGCGCCGCGCGGTCACCGTCGCCGTGGCCTCACCCAGGTGGTATCGACGGGTGTGGCGGCCTCGGGTGACGTCGATCGACACCGTGTAGGCCGCGGTGCCCGCCTCGGGGAGGACGTCCGTGAAGGTGACCGAGGCGCGGGTCGGCCCGACCGTGATCCCGGTCGGGCGCTGCCCGATCGCGGCGCGCGCCTCGGCGAGCGGGATGGCGTCGAGCGGCACGAGCGCCGGGGTCTGGAACGGCACGTTCGGTGCCGGGGTCGCGGTCGGAGCCGGGGTCGGGGTGGGCGTGAGCGGGACCGGCGTTGGCGCGGGCGGGACCGGCGTTGGCGCGGGCGGGACCGGCGTTGGCGTGGGCGGGACCGGCGTTGGCGTGGGCGTGG
>JAVHXX010000352.1 GCA_031119595.1 Patulibacter sp.
CGCGAGTGCCGTCCGGGCCGCGGGTGGCACCGTCCGGACGGGCGTCCGGGTCGCCGGAATCCGCACGGCCGGCGGCCGCACGCAGGGCATCACGCTCGCCTCCGGCCGCGAGATCGACGCGCCCGTCGTGATCTCCTCCGGCGACCCGCGCGCGACGATCGTCGACCTCCTGGAGGCGGTGCCGTCGGGCGGCGGCGACTTCGTGCAGCGGTGGCGGTCGAAGGACGGAGGCGAGGGGTACGAGAGCAAGGTCGACGCCGTCATCACCGAACGCCCCCGGCCGCGCGCCCTCAAGGACGAGCACCTCGCGGCACTCGGGGTCGACGATCCGCTCCACGCGACGATGGTCGTGATGCCGTCGATGGCCGGCCTCAAGGGCGCCGCCGACGCCGCCGCGCACGGCCGGATCGCCCGCCGGCCGCCGTTTCTCTCGAACGTCCCCTCGGTCCTCGACCCGTCCGTGGCGCCCGCCCCCGGCGAGCACGTCTTCAGCCTCGAGGTCCTCTTCACGCCCTACTCCCTCGACGGAGGCTGGTCGACCTCCCGCGAGCCCGAGCGCTGGCTCGAGGCGTTCGCGAGCCTGGTGCAGCCGGGCTTCCTGGAGGGCGTGCAGCGGTGGCGGCTCGTCGGGCCGGCCGACTACGAGCGCGACTTCTCGATGCCCCGCGGCCACGCCCCGTCGTTCCCCGGCGGTCCGCTTGCCGCCCTCCTCGGCCGCGACCGCGAACTCACCCGTTACCGCACGCCGGTGCCCGGCCTCTTCCTCACCGGCGCGGGCACCTTCCCCGGCGCGGGCGTCTCCGGCGCCCCGGGCCGCAACGCGGCCCAGGTGGTCCTCGGCGACCTCGCGTAGGAGCCCGGCACGGCGCTCCTGGCGCAACCGCCATTCCCGAATTCCGCCCCGCGGTGGCACGGCGACGCTCGTCGCGGCTTGAATCCGCGCCATGAACCGCGGACGCGGGCGGTACGTGAGGCGTATGAGCAGCGGCCCGCGTCTCGCGCGCGCCTGTGTATACGACCTCGCGAGGTGTTTGTTCGGGATTGCGCGTAAGACCGAACGTCCACTTTTTTGCTTTACGTTCGTTCGACAACTCAGTTTTGCGATCTACTGGTCGAACCAATTAGCGGGCCACTCGTCTCTCACCTCGGCCCGCTTCCACCACATGCCTCGCAACGCCCCCCACACCGCCAGCTCCGCCGCCCCGCTCGCCTCCGAGCCGCGCCCCGCCGCCGACGTCGTCGTCGCGACCGCCGCCGCCCTCCAGCCGGCCACCCCGTCTTCCACCGACGAGCACCGGGCACGCCGCGCTCGCCGCCGCGCCGCCTTCGCCACCGCCGGGTTCGTCATCGCCCTCGCCGCTCCGGGCACCGCCTCCGCCGCGACCGCCGCCCTCACCTCGGGCACGCTCACGATCACTGACCAGCCGGCCCACGCCACGGTCATGACGATCTCGGAGCTCAGCAACCCGCTCGGCCTGAGCGCACTGAACAAGCTCATCATCTCCGACAACACCGCCATCTCGCCGACCCCGGCCGGCTGCACCAACCCGCTGGCGGGCCTCGCGCCCGACACCACCACGCTCGTCTGCGACCGTGGCGCGATCCAGAAGCTCGCGCTGAACCTCGGCGACGGCGATGACACCGTCACCCGCCCGGTCGGCCTCACGCTCCTCGGGGTCCAGGCCCTGCCGGTCGGCTCGACGCCCGTCACCATCGACGGCGGCGCGGGCAACGACATCCTCCAGGGCGGCGACGGCGACGATCGCATCGACGGCGGCCCGGGCGATGACCACCTCTTCGGCTTCGGCGGCAACGACACCCTGATCGGCGGCCTCGGGGCCGACACGATCGAGCCCGGTGCCGGCACGAACACGGTCGACGTGAGCACCCCGGAGGCCGACACGGTCGCCGTGGAGGCCGGGTCGGTCGTGAACGCGACCGCCAGCGCGAACGACCTGTTCGTGGGCAGCGGAGCCATCCTCAGCGTCAGCCTTCTCGGCGTTGACGCCAGCCTCGGTGGACGTGGGGTCGGATCGGACGGGACACCCGCTCCGACCTCCACCGGGGCTGGCGTGAGCGTCGACGGCAACTCGAGCTCGACCGGGGGGACGAGCGCGAGTGTCGACGTGAACACGGGTACCGCCGGGGGAGCGGGCACGGGGACTTCGGTCGCCGTGTCCGTCGGCATCCCGTCCGTGGACGACCTCCTCGGCGGCGTTCGGGGGGACGTCGCCGGGGGTCTCGTCCCTGCGGGGGTCACGCTGCCGGCCCAGGTCACCGTGAAGATCGCGAGCGGCACTGCCGGCGGTCGCCTGAACACCGACGACGGCGCGCCCACGCCGCTGCCGCCGGGCGTGACGCTCACGCCGGGTGGCCTGCACATCAAGGTCAAGTGCACGGTCGCGTGCGACGCGCTCGGAAGCGGCGTCGTCGACCTCGGTGGCGGACACGTCTTCAAGCTGCTCCCGGCGACGGTCAGCCTGCCGACGAAGGGTGGCGCCAGCGACCTGAACCTCGCCATCGGCCGCAACGAGTACCTCGCGATCCAGAACCTGCTCAACCACGGGAAGTGCGCCGTCATCGGCACCCGTGTGCGCGTGAAGACCGACGCGGGCGACGAGGTCAAGTCCTATGCCCTGCCCGTCTGCGGCGCCGAGGTGACCTTCGCGCTGAAGTCGCGCCCCGTCGCCACCGCCGACGAGGTCAGCGGCATGGTCAGCACCAAGGTGACCTGCAGCAGCGCCTGCACCATCACCCCGCGCTTCCTCCTCGTGAAGAGCGGCAACACCGTGATCGCGCGCGTCGGCGACGCCAAGGTCGCGGCCATGAACACCACCGGCAAGGTCTTCCTCGCCGCCTACAAGCTGAGCTCCCGCCAGCAGCGCGCCGTCATGGCCGTCGTGCACGGGGGCCATTCCAACATCCGCTACGTCGTCTCGGCGAACGCGACTTCGGGGGGAGTCGCGACCACCGGGTCGGCCACGTTCATCGCGAACGCGCACTAGCGGAGACTGCAGCGCCGGCCCGAGAGACGTCGGCGCTTCGGGACAGGCACGGGCCGGTCGACCCCATCTCCGGGGTGTCGACCGGCCCGTCGTCGTTCCCGGGCTCAGCCGACGGCGACCGGGCGGCCGAGCTGGAGCGCCAGCGCCGCCTTGAGGCGTTCGCCGGCGTGCTCGTCGCGGTGCATCTGGATCGCCTGGATGGTGCCGGTGACGAGGGCGACGATCGCGTAGGCGACCTGGCCCGCGTCGGTGCCGGGCGGGAGGTCGCCGGCGTCGATGGCGACCTGCGCCTCGTGCTCGATCACGTCGCGCCAGCGCACGAGGCCGCGGCGGAAGGTCTGGCCGACCTCGCTCTCCTGGGCGTCGAACTCGAACGATCCCGCGGTGATCACGCAGCCGCCGGGCCACGGCGGCGCCTGGATGAAGTCGGCCCAGAGGGCGCAGAAGGCGAGGAGGCGCTCGATGCCCGCGGGATGCTCGCGCCCCGGCGACACGACCTGCTCGCGGAACACGCGCGAGGCCTCGGCGTGGGCAGCGAGCTGGAGCTGTTCCTTGGTCTGGAAGTGCCCGAGGACGCCGGCCTTGCTCATGTGGAGCTGTTTGGCGAGCGCGCCGATCGTGATGCCGTCGAACCCCTTGTACGACGCGGTCACGAGGGCGGCGTCGAGGATCGCCGCGCGGGTGGCGCGGGCCTGTTCGTCGGTGCGGCGTCCTGCCATATGTCACAGAGTAGCGAACGAGCGGTCGCTAAATTAGCTACCGAGCGGTCGGTAAATCTATCGTGACCGCTCGAACCGTTCAGGAGACGCATCCGTCATGAGCATCAAGAAGTCCAAGTCCCCGCGCGACGTCGTCATCGTCGGCGCCACCCGTACGGCCATCGGCCGTGGCAAGCGCGAGGTCGGGATCTACACCGACGTCCACCCCGCCACGCTGCTGGCGACGGTGTACGCGTCGGCCCTCGAGCGAGCCGGGGTCGCGCCCGAGGACGTCGGCGAGGTCGTCTCCGGCGCGGTCACGCAGGTCGGCGAGCAGTCCAACAACATCGCCCGCAACGCATGGCTCCAGGCCGGGTTCCCGGTCGAGGTGCCCGCCACCACCGTCGACCTGCAGTGTGGGTCGTCGCAGCAGGCCGTGCACATCGGCGCGGCGCAGATCGCGGCGGGCGTCCACGACATCGTCCTCGCGGCGGGCGTCGAGCACATGGGCCGCGTGCCGATGGGCAGCAACGTCCCCGCGGACCTCAGCTCGCTCCCGTACACGCCCGAGCTGCTCGAGCGCTACGCGCTCACGCCGCAGGGCCTCTCGGCGGAGCTGATCGCGGAGCGTTGGAACCTCGGCCGTCAGGAGCTCGACGAGCTCGGCGTGCTGTCCCAGGCGCGTGCCTCGGCAGCGGTCGAGGGCGGCGTCTTCTCGCGTGAGATCACCCCGGTCACCACGCCCCAGGGTGTCGTCGACACCGACCAGGGCATCCGCCCCGGCACGACCCTCGAGGTGCTCGCGAAGCTGAAGCCGGCGTTCAAGCCCGACGGCGTCATCACCGCCGCGACCTCGTCGCAGATCTCCGACGGCGCCGCCGCCGTGGTGCTCGCGTCGCGCGAGGCGGCCGAGCGGCTCGGGCTCACGATCCGTGCCGAGATCGTCGACCATGTCCTCGTGGGCGTCGACCCGGTGATCATGCTCACCGGTCCGATCCCGGCGACCCAGAAGATCCTGGCCCGCAACGGTCTCGTGATCGGCGACCTGGACCGCATCGAGATCAACGAGGCGTTCTCGTCGGTCGTGGTCGCGTGGAAGCACGACCTCCAGCCGGACTTCGACAAGGTCAACGTGAACGGCGGCGCCCTCGCCCTCGGTCACCCGCTCGGGTCGTCCGGCGCGCGGCTCATCACCACCCTCGTGCACGAGCTCGAGCGCAGCGACACCGAGCTCGGCCTCTCGACGATGTGCACCGCCGGCGGCATCGGCACGGCGACGCTGATTCAGCGCGTGTAGCGCGGGCGACCCGGGGCCGCGGCGGCGGCTCCGGGGACGGCGGCGGCAACACGGGCCGCGGCGGCGACAC
>JAVHXX010000353.1:0-4579 GCA_031119595.1 Patulibacter sp.
CCGGCGGGAGTCGGGAGATCGTAGACGATGCTCGCGAAACGGCGTCGGCTCGCGGGCATGGCTTGCAACGTCGCATCCGCGGGCAACCTTCGTGTCGCCTGGCGACATCAACCTTGCCCGCGGCCCCGCGGCCCCGCGGCCGGCGCGGCGCCCGGTGTCGAGCAACGTTCGTGTCGCCACGCGCCATCAACCCTGCCCGCGGCCCCGCGGCCCGGCGCGGCCCGGCGCGGCGCCCCTACGACAGCTTGCGCGCCACCAGGCCCGACACGGTCTTGCCGTCGGCCTGGTCCCCGGCGGCGGCCATGACGTGCTTGATCACGCCGCCCATGTCCTTCTTGGAGGTGGCGCCCGTGGCGGCGATGGCATCGTCGACGAGGGCGGAGAGGGCGGCCTCGTCGAGCTGCTGGGGGAGGAAGGACTCGATGAGGTCGGCCTCGAACTGCTCGGCGTCGGCGAGCTCGGTGCGGCCGTTCTCCGCGTAGATCTCCTGGGACTGCAGGCGGCGCTTGCGCTCGCGGCGCAGGACCGCGAGATCGTCGACGGGCTTGTCGCCGGCCTCCTTGTGCTCCTTCTGGAGCGCGTCGCGGATCAGGCGGAGGGCGTCCCGGCGGACGGTGTCACGCGCCTTCTGCGCGTCGGTGATCTGGGCGGTGAGGTCGTCGAGGAGTGCCACACCACCAATCTAGATGAGCGGCCGCGACCCGCTTCACGCGTGACGGGCACGGCCGTCGGCGCCGGGGTTCACCGCCGACGGCGCGGAACAGCCGTCGAGCGGCGGCTGGGATCGCGCCCGGAGGACCCCGCCGTTGCATCGCGCGGCGTTCTGGCGCGGTACCGTCCCCTGATCGCGCGACCTTCGCGCACGCCCCGGGTTACGACCAGGGCACCCCGAGTTTCGCGCTCACCATCCACGGCCCCCGCCGAGGTCACGCATGTCCCACGCACCGCTTCGTCATCCCCGCGCCATCGCCGCCACCGCGGCGGTCCTCGCCACCTCGGCCGCGGGGCTCGCGGCCGCCGTCCCCGCGCACGCACAGACGAAGGCCCCGACGGTCAACACGGTCGTGCTCCACATGACCGGGTCGATGTCGATGAAGTTCGACAAGGCCTTCCTGAAGGTCGTGAAGCAGGACAAGGCCACGCTGTCGGTCAAGTCGGGTGGGACCTACTCGAGCAAGCTGCGCACGGCCACACTCCCGATCGACACGACGAGCACCGTGACGGTGACCCCGGCGACCGCCGACATCCTCGCCAAGGGCACCGTGATGATCCGCAAGAAGAGCGGGAAGAAGGCGGCGGCGTCGAACATCGGCCTCCGGCTGCGCGACAGCGGCGCGGATCTCTCCGGCACCGTGCGCGGCAAGGCCGGCCGCGAATTCGCCCAGCTCACCGTGTCGTCGACGATCGACGTCCAGCAGACCGACAGCGGCTACGCGTTCGTCGACGTCCTCATGCTCGTCAGCCCCGACATGGCCAAGGCCGCGAAGCAGGCCGGGCTGAAGGGCATCACCGCCGGCCAGACGATGGGCCTGATGACGGCCACCGTGAACGCGAACCTGCCGTCGTTCACCCTGCCGGGCCTCGGGAACCTCGTCCCGGGCCTCGGCAGCCTCACCGGCGGCTGATCGTTCAGGCGGCCGACGCCGCGTCGCTCTCCGTCGCCACGACCTCCCGCACGAGGCTCGGCAGCAACCCCTCGAGGGTGGTCTGCATCGCCTCCTCCTCGGCGCGATGCTTCCGGGCGAGTTCGGCGGTCTCGTGGTCGCCGACCTGCTCGGCGAGGGTCTCGATCACCCGGTAGTGGGCGATCTCCTCGGCCTCGTTCCAGTAACAGTCGCGCAGGGTGCGGAGTTCGTTGTCCGGCTGGCTGGTGCCGCGCAGCGCAAGCAGCGGAGCCTTCGCGATCGCGAGGGACTTGTTCGCGACCGTGCCGACGAGGCCCACGACGGCCTCGGCCGCCGCGAGACCGGGCGGACGGTGCTCGATGAGATCGTCGAGCTCGTAGAGCCGCTGCTCGAGCGCCACGATCTGGTCCTGGGTGACCATCAGGTGCTCGTGCAGCGCGTGCTCGAACCCAGGCCGCTGCGCGAGCGCGATCTGGGACTTCAGCGCGGTCTCGAGCTGCTGCTCCTTGCCATGCGCCTCATGGAGGTACTTGGCGAGGACCACGCGGTCTCGGTCGGTGGTCTGGTGGGTCGTCATCGGGGCCTCCTCGATGGGGTCGGACCTGCCTTCGTTCTACGGCCGGTCGGCGTCAGCGGGACCGACGCGGTTCGGTCAGCTGCGGTCGGAACCGGCGTGGTCGGGTGGCCGCTCCCGGTCGCGAAAACGGGCAGTTGTGCCCGTGTGTGCCCGCGCACAGCAGCGAGATTTCCGCCGTCCGTCCGTGCAGGATGGGTGACATGGAACCGAGCGCCCGCCACGATTCCGTCGACCCCGCCCGCCTCGACCTGGCCTACCGCCAGATCGTCGAATGCATCGCGGTCGGCCCCGGTGACGACGTCGCGATCGTTGTCGATCCGGAGCGCCGCGGCATCGGTTCGGGCCTCATCGAGGCCGTCGAGCAGGCCGGTGGCGACGGCGCGGTCATCGTGCTCCCACCGAATGCGAAGCGCGGGACCGAGCCGCCGGCCTTCGTGGCCCAGGCGCTGAAGTCCGCCGACGCCTTCCTCGCGCCGTGCCTGCCATCGCTGAGCCACACCACGGCCCGCAAGGAGGCGAGCGCCGCCGGCGTCCGCGGCGCAACGCTCCCTGGCGCCACGATCGGGATGCTCGCACGGCTCATGACCGCCGACATGGCGCTCGTCGCGCGCCGCAGCGCCGCGGTCGCGGAGCTCCTCACCACGTCGACGACCGCCCGGATCACCTGCCCGAGCGGCACGGACATCACCCTCGACCTCACCGGCCGCGACGCCATCGCCGACGACGGCGACCTGCGAGCGTCCGGCGCCTTCGGGAACCTGCCGTGCGGCGAGGGCTTCATCTCGCCGATCTCCGCCGACGGCCGCATCGCCGCCCACGTGCTGCCGACGAGCGGCGTGGGGGAGACGCCGGTGCTGCTCGATGTGGCCGCCGGGGTGCTCACCGGCGCGTCCGGCGGTCCGGACGGCGCCGCCGCGGCGTACCTCGCCGCGCTCGACGCCCACGGCGAGATCGCCCGCACCATCGCCGAGCTCGGCATCGGCACGAACGAGAACGCCCAGATCACCGGCAACGTGCTCGAGGACGAGAAGGTCCTGGGCACCGTGCACATCGCCTTCGGGGCGAGCGCCGGGATCGGTGGCACGGTCACCGTGCCGGTGCACCTTGACGTCGTCGTGCTCACGCCCACGCTCCACGTCGGCGACACGCTCGTCGTCGACGCCGGCAGCTTCGTGCTCGACGCATGATCGCCGTCCCACCGCTGCTCATGGCGGTCCCGAACGTGTCCGAGGGGCGAGACCCGGCCGCCGTCGAGGCGATCGGCGACGCCTACGTCCGCGGTGGTGCCGCGCTCCTCGCGACCCACGAGGACGTCGACCACCACCGCAGCGTGCACACGCTCGCCGCGCCCCAAGGAGCGCTCGCCTACGCCCTGGCGGACGGTGCCGTCGAGGCGATCCGCCGCATCGACCTCACGACCGGCCGGGGCCTGCATCCGCACGTCGGCGCGCTCGACGTGTGCCCGGTCGTGTTCCTCGACGAGGCCCGCGCCGGCGCCGCCACCGCCGACGCGTTGCTCACGGCCCAGCTCCTCGGCGAGGCCGGGATCCCGGTGCTGCTCTACGGCGACCTTGCCGGCGGTCGCACCCGCGCCTTCCTGCGTCGCGGCGGCACGCCCGAGCTGCTGCGCCGCGTCGAGGCCGGGGAGCTCAAGCCCGACTTCGGCCCCGCGACCATCGATCCGCGCGTCGGCGCGGCGCTCGTCGCCGCCCGTCCGCCGCTGGTGGCGTTCAACCTCGAACTCGACCCGCCGGCCACCGTCGACGACGCCAGGCGGATCGCCGCGCTCGTGCGCGAGGGTGGCGACGAAGGGCTGCCCGGCCTACGGGCGATCGGCCTGGAGCTCGCGGCGCAGGACGGGATCGCGCAGGTCTCGTGCAACGTCGAGGACCATCGGGCGGTGCCGCTGGCCGTGCTCGTGGATGCCGTCGAGCGGCACGCGCCGGTGCGCCGGTGCGAGCTCGTGGGCCTGTGCCCACAGGAGGCGCTCGTCGGCTTCCCGGGCGACCTCGAGATCACCGGCCGCGCGACCATCGAGGACGCCCTCGCCGCCGCCGGGCTTGCGTCCCCCGCCTGACCGACACCGCGGTCCGGCGCCCGGCGCCCCGTCCGCCGACGCGCACGCTCTAAGCTTCCGCGCGTGGGCGAGACGAAGAAACGGCGGAGCACCAAGCACCGCGGAAACGCAGCGGGCATGGTCGAGAGCCGCGGACGCACCGGAGCACGTGCGGTCGGGTCGACCGGCGCGCGCGGCACCGGTCCGCGCGAGCCGCAGCCCGCGAACTGGAACAAGGCCCTGCTGAAGGGCCTGATCCCGCTGGTGATCCTCGGCGTCGTGCTCGCGGTGACGTCGAAGGAGAAGAACGTCACGCAGATC
>JAVHXX010000353.1:4589-5063 GCA_031119595.1 Patulibacter sp.
GTCTATTACACCGACCGGTTCATGTACAACCGGTTCGTGAAGCGCGGCCGATGAGCCTCGACATCCGGATGTTCACCGTCGGGGCGATCCAGGAGAACAGCTTCCTGGTCCGCGCCGACGAGTACGCCAAGGAGGCCGTGATCATCGATCCCGGCGCCGAGGGCCCGCGTCTGCTCGACGCCCTCAAGCAGCTCGACGCGACCCTCGCCGGCATCCTCCTCACGCACACCCACTTCGACCACGTCGGCGCGGTCGCCGAGCTGGCCGAGGCCACCGGCGCCGAGGTCTGGGTGCCCGAGCTCGAACACGAGGAGCTCCGCACGATCGACGTGCGCATGGCCGAGCGCGGCGGGATGTTCGCCGAGCTCGGACCGTTCGTCCCGTACGACGCCGAGCACACCGTCACCGGCGGCGACGTCGTCGAGCTCGCGGGCATCACCTTCGACGTCGTCTTCGCGCCGGGCCACAGCCCGG
>JAVHXX010000354.1 GCA_031119595.1 Patulibacter sp.
GTTCCAGACCTCGTCGGTCCACGGGGCGCGCAGGTCGCGGGCGGCGCGGTCCGAGAGCCAGGCGTCATCCGGCACCACGAAGGGCGCGCCCGCGGTGTCGCCGGCCGACGCCCGCGCGGCGAGGCGCGCGTCGATCGAGTCGACCTCGACCCGCGCCCGACCGACCGCCTCGCTCGCGCGGCCGATCGCGCCGTCGGCCGCCTTCACCTCGTCGAGCGCGCGCTCGGCGCTCTCCTGGGCCGCGGCGGCGTTGCGGGTGGCGTCGTCGTGCTCGGACGCCTTCTGGCGCCCGGCGTCGTCGAGACGCTTCGCGAGGTGGCTCGGGATGGGGTCGCCAAGGGCCGAGAGGGTCTTCCGCGCGTGGGCGTGTGCGACGACGCGGGTCGCGGCGTAGGTGGCGCGCTCGTCGCGCTTGGCCGTGGCCGCCTCGAGCTCGGCGGTGTGATCACGGAGCGCCGCGGCGGCCTGGTCGCGCTGCGCGTCGAGGTCGGCCGCGGGCGAGAGGGCGTCGGCCATCGCCTCGCGTTCGTCGCGAAGGGCCTCGACCTGGGCGCGGGCGTCGAGGTAGCGCTGCTTCGCGGCGGCCCAGGCGATGCGGCCGTCGGCGTTCTGCGAGCGGTTCAGGAGCGTGGAGAGGCCGGCTTCGGCGCGCTCGGTCGGCGCGAGCGGCGGTACGGCCGAGCGGCGTGCCCCGGAGCGGTCGCCGCCGCGCGGCGCCGTGCCCCACCAGACCGCCGAGGCGAAGTCCTTGCAATAGCTGCGGCGCCCGAGTCGCGCCGCGACGAACCCCCAGGCCTGCGCCGCGAGTGGGTCGCCGCCGCGTTCGCCGCCGGCCGCGAAGTCCTCGAAGCCGTCGAGGGTTGGGCCGGTCGGCTGGCCGCGACCGTTCGGGCCGAGCGCGGCGGTGCGGGCATCGGAGGCGGCGCCGGCCCGCAGCGCGGCGGTGGCGAAGTCGGCGAGGTGGCCGGCGCCGTCACGCCAGTCGACGTGCACCGCGCGGGCGTCCGGGAGCTCGAGCGACACGTTCTGCGCGGCGGCGTTCGTGGCACAGGCGAGCAGGATCTCGCGGCCGACCAGCCCCTCGGCGACCTTGTGCACGCGCACCTCGCGGTCACCGTTGACCGACAGCGCCTCGCCCTTGAACAGCTCTCCCGGCTTGTCGAAGCCGGCGATCACGTCGGCGCGGTCGGTGACGATCGCCGCGATCAGGTCGCGCAGCATGGTCGTCTTGCCGGTGCCGGGCGGACCGTTCACCGCGACGATGCTCGGGGCGTCGTCGCCCGTCGCAAGCGTCACCGCGAGCTGCTGCCCGAGCGCGAGGTCGTGTGCCGGGTCGGCAGGCCAGCGGCCCGCGGGGATGCGGCCCGGTTCGGTCTGGCTGCGCACGGCGAGCAGGTCCTCGTCGACCGCGATCCGGTCCGGGGCCTCCTGCTCGCCGACGTGCGCGGCGTCGAGGTAGCGGGCGAGGGCGTCGCCGGGCGCATGGTCGTGCACGTGGTGGGCGACGCGCTCGAGATCGTCCACGGCGAAGCTGTTCAGGAGGGTGTCGCCGGTGCCGTACGGCACCACGCGGCTCTCGGCCCAGGTCGTGGTGCGGACGACCGGCCGGATCACGAGCTGCCCGTCGAGTTCGAGGATCTTCGCCGCGGCGCCGAGCAGCCGCAGCAGGTGGTCCCAGGTGATGGGCTCGATCGCGATGCCGTCGTCGTCGATCGCCTCGATGATGTTGGAGTCGTCGTCGGTGGCGGGGGTCGCGGTGGCCCCAGGCGCCGTCGCCGCAGGTGCCGTGGCGGTGGCGTCGACGGCCGCGGCGAAGACCGCGACTGGCGTCGGCGCCGGCTCGATCGGGTTGCCGAAGAGATCGACGGCCGGCTCGGGCTCCGGTTCTGGCTCCGGATGCAGTCCGGGATCCGACCCCGACTGCGACTCCGACTCCGACTCCGAGGAAGCCTCGCCGCCCTTCGCGACGGGGCCGCCGGCCGAGTCGAGCACGATGCGTTCGAAGGCGCCGCGGACGTCGCTCAGGGCGTCGTCGAACCCGTGGAGCCAGCTCGAGTCGTCGACGCCGAGCCGCAGCGTCTGCGCGATCGACCACGCCGCGCTCGACACCTGCAATGAGTCCATGATCGGGCGGCCGTCCGGGGTGAGCGCGAGGGCGAGCAGCGGCGCGGGCGCGCGGGTCGGCCGGCGGGGTTCGCGGAATTCCTCGACTTCCGGGAAGACCGCCTCGACGCGCTCGTACGCGGAGCCGATGTCGAACTGGCCGACGTGCAGCGTGTGGCGCCACTCGACCTTGTCGCTGACGAGCGGCTGTCCGTAGGCCGGATGGCCCGGCTCCCAGGGCAGCGGCTCGCCCGGCCCGATGTCGACGGCGTACCGGCGGCGCCCGGTGCCGCGGCTGCGATCGGCGGGGTCGAGGGTCTTCGTCTCGAAGCGTTCGAGGGCGATCCAGCTGCGCAGGACGGCGGCGCGGTCGGGTGCGCGCAGATCGGAACGCCGGCGAGCCACGGCGGCGGAGGCTACCCCGACCACCGGACGAACACAGGTTCGCCTCCGGGGCGCCAGGGTGCTCAGGCGGTCTCATGGACACGAGCGCAGCTTGCTGCGGTACCGAGCCATCGCCGCCGGCTGCATGTCGGCGTGGGTCTGCGTTCTGAGCGCGGCGACATGCTCGTCGTGGTACTTCGAGGTGAGCGACTCGGCGTGCCCGATCACATCGGAACGGTGGATGCCGTACCGGCAGCGCAGCCAGCGAACGAGCCGCAGGGACGACCGCAGCACGGCGGGGCGGTCGATGACGTCGGCATCGCTGTTGCCGACGTGCTCGATGCCGATCGCCGTCCAGTTCAGCCCGACGGTGTGGCGGCAGCGGAAGCGCAGCGGCACGAGCTGGTAGATCGTGCCGTCGCGATCGATCACGAAGTGCGAACACGTGCCGGGGAGCTCGTGCAGTTCGGGATCGGCGACGTCCTGCGCGAAGGTGTTGTACGCCGCCTCGAACGTCGGCGTGACCGTGTAGTGGATCACGATCACCTTCGGGTCCACGAGCGCCGCGGTCGCCTGGCCGTAGTGCCGGAGCGAATACTCCCGCATCTCCGAGCGGCGCTGCGGTCCGAACGGGATCGGGCGCTGGACGATCTTCGGGCGGATGCTCGCGATGCGCTCCGCCCGGGTCGGCGCGGTCACCGTCGCCGTGGTCGTGACATCGGTGGTCGCCGTGGACGTGGTGGCAACGGGCGTGGCCCCAGCTGTGGTCCCTGCCGCGGAGATCGACCGCGGCGCGGCGTCCCGGCCCGTCGCCGGGGAGTCGGACTGCGATGCACAACCCGCGACGGCGAGCGCCAAGACGAGCGCACCGGTTGCCCCAGCGCTACGTGACGACCTAGAAATCGTTCTCACGCAGAGGTGACAGCCCGGCCTCGCGCTCATAGGGGAAGAACAGCTTCCGGAACCGGTTCTTGAGGTCGTGCGCGCGCTGATGGTACGGCTGCGAGCAGCTGCTCAGGGCGTCGTCGCCGCATGAGAGCGTGCGCTCGTTGGCCTGCGCCGAGGCGATCATCGCGCTGCGAAACGCCGCTCGGAGTCCGGGAAGGTCGTCGGTCTGCCCATCGAGGTCATCGAGTGCTCGGACGATGCTCCGGCGGTTGTCCGCGGCAGCCTGCCATTGGTGCGAGATCGACAGCCTCCGACCGTATTCGGCGCGCTCTCCGAGATGCTGGAGGTCACCGATGAGCGCGGTCCGAGAGAGCCCGGTCGCGTCGCCGCCGACGGCGTCATCGGGTTCCGACGCCACGTCCGAGACCGTGCCGTCGGCGCCACCGGCCGTCGTGGTCGACGAGGACGGAGACGACCCGCCGAACGCCAGGATGACGACCACCACGACGGCGATCACGCCGACGGCGAGGCCCGCGACGAGCCCGGGGCCGAACCGGCTCGATCCCGGCAACAGTGGAGGGGCTCCGGCGGGGTGCGACGCGACGGGCCCGGTCGGCGCAGCCCGTTCCGACGTGGCCTCGGGCGACGTGACCCGGGGGTGAGGCTCCGTGGTCGTCGACGCGGCGGCCGGCGTCCCATTGAGCGGCACGGAGGCCGTGAGCGACGGGCGTACGGCGGCCGAGGCGTTCGCGGGTGCGTCCAGGGGCGTCGATCCGCTCCTGGTGCCACCGCCCTTGACGAGGTTGACGGTCGAGGAGGTACGCGTTTCTTCCGTCGAGGACATGGGGAGTTCCGGGTGGTGGGAGCGCCGCAGTGTGGACCGGCGGGCCACACTGTGCGCATTCCGGCACGGTGCGTCAACCGGCACGGTGGCAATTACAATTCACCGCCACCTCGACCCGATCCGAACGCCCGAACGCAACCGATTTCAATTCCGTTGGCGGGCGCGAGGCCGTCTGGTTAATTGGGCCGCATGTCGTTCCGAGCCGATGCGAACCCGGCCCCGGCCGCGCCATGCCGATGAGCACACTCGTCTCCGGCGCCAACACCGCCATCCCCGAGCAGGCGACCGCCGTCACCGCGAGGCTCACGGTCGAGCGCGGCTCCGCCGACCTCTTCGCGCTCCTCCTCGACCAGGCGGAGCGTGCCGAAGACGACGCCGTCGTCTTCTACAACCGGACCACGTCACCCGACGGCTCGGTCGTCCTCGACGCCGCCGCGCGCCGACTCGACATCGCCCTCTCCGACGTTCCGGCCGGCATCGAACGGATCCTGATCGTGGCCCAGGCCGACGGCGAGGGCGACCTCTCGACGGTCGGCACGCTGACGCTGTCCGTCGCCGCGGACGGCCACCCCGCCGCAACCGTCGAATTCACGCCCCCACCCTTCCCGACCGTGCGCGTAGCCGAGGTGTACCGCCGCGCCGACGCCTGGAAGGTCCGAGCCCTCTGCGACGGCTACGCCGCCGGACTCGTGCGCCTCCTCGAGGTCCACGGCATCGAGGTCGACGCCGACGACGAACCGGAGACCATGGCGCCGTCGCCGTCGCCGGCCTCCGGCGCATCCGCTGCGGCGCCCGCTCCGGCCGTGCAGGCACCCGCTCCC
>JAVHXX010000005.1 GCA_031119595.1 Patulibacter sp.
CGGGGTGGGGGCGGGCGCTTCGCGGGGGGGGGCCCCGTGAGGCTGGGGGGCCCCCGCGCGACGACCTTCGTGACACCCCTCGTCCAAAGGAACGCCATGTCGCTCTTCCCGTCCCTCCGCCTCCAGCCCGTCAGCCCCGGCACCACCACCACCCGCCGCCGCGCGCGCCGCCTCGCGCGTCGCCGCGCGACCGCGACCGCCGCGCTCGTCGCACTCCCGCTGGCGGCCACGGCGCTGTCGGGCTGCGGCGGCCCGGACGTCGCCTCCGGCAGCCCGCACTCCGGACCGCCCACCGATGCGGCCGTGCTCGACGTGTCCGAGTCGGTCCGCGGGAGCGTGATGGCGAGCGTCTACGCCCCGGCCGCCACGGCCTTTGCCAAGGCGTCGCTCGACCGCGGCACGAAGCGCCTCTGCGTGGCCTACGGCGGCAAGGACGTGATCGCGGGCGCCGACAAGTGCATGGTGCTCGACGCCGGTGACGGTGGCCCGGCCGACGCCGCCCGCGCTGCCCAGAGCCTGAAGGCCTTCGATGCGGGCATCGCCGCGATCGGAGCGCAGCGCAGCTCGCTCGCGGGTGGTTCCGCGATCCTCGAGATGATCGCTGCGGTCGCGCCGACCCTGCACGCGGGGAGCCGCCTGCTCGTCGTCTCGGACATGGTCGAGAACAGCCCGGAGGTCGGCGATTTCGCCGCCGGCCGCCTGCAGTTCGACGACCGGGGGCGGGCGCAGCTGCTCGCGCGCCTGCGCAAGCTCGCGCTGGTGCCGTCCCTGCACGGCGTGACGGTGATCGCGCCGTTCCCGCTGATGCACGGCAACGTGCCCTCGAACCTCGACGCCCGCCGCCAGGCCGAGATCCGCGAGGTGTGGGAGGCCTGGGCGGCCGCCACGGGCGCCACGCTCGTCTGGAACGGACAGCCGGATGCCTAGCCGTGCAACGGCCGGGAGCGGGGTGGACGCCCTGCTCCCGGCCCGTCACCGGGGCTCGGATGACCCCACGACGGTGAAGCTCGCCCGGATCGAGCCGCTCACGCACGCGCTCGGCCCGGGTGCGCGCGTGGTCGGCTGGGTGCAGGGATGCGCGCTCGCCTGCGAGGGCTGCGTGGTCCCGGAATCGCATGCCACCGGTGGCGAGCCCTGGCCCGTGGACGAACTCGCGGCGCGCATCCTCGCGCTGCCGGGCGATCGCGACGGCCTCACGCTCTCGGGCGGCGAGCCGATGCTCCAGGCACCGGCCCTCCTCCAGCTCGTCCGGCGGCTGCGCGCGGAGCGCCCGACGTGGACGTTCATGAGCTATACGGGCTATCTGCGCAGCGTCCTCGAACGCCGCGGCTCGGAGGGTCAGCGGGCGCTCCTCGGCGAGCTCGACCTGCTCGTCGACGGGCCGTTCGTGGCGCGGCGCGCCGAGGGGACGACCCTGTGGCGTGGCAGCTCGAACCAGCGCATCCACGCCCTCACGCCGGCCGGCCGGCGCGCCTTGCAGGGCTACGACCTGGACCGCCCCGGCATCACCGAGTACGTGCTCGACGACGGCGCGCTGCGGTGGACCGGTATCCCGCCGGCGGGCTTCCGGACGGCGGAGACCGAGGTGCCGCGCGAGCGCGCCCTGACGTGGACGCAGGTCCGGGCGACGTCCGGGAAACGCGTCCGGCGGGAGCCGGACCACCGGGCGGCGACCGCGTCGCCCGACCACGACCACGAGGAGCAGGGCTGATGTCCGGAGGAACGTACGAGATGCAGGTGGCCCCGCCGTGGGGCATGGCCCAGATCGCCGCGAGCGCGCGGCAGCTCGGGGGCGCCGTCGGTGACCAGCTCGGGTGCGGCCTGGTGGACGTCTTCATGACGGACCTCGGCGCATCTGCCCGCCTCGTCGGCGAGCCCACGATGCTCGGCATGGCCCACAGTCGCCTCGGCGGGCCGGTGACCGGCTTCACCCTCCAGACCGCCGGCGGGTTGCGCGTCGAGCTGGAGCTCGAGCAGCACCCGCAGGCCACGCACGAGAAGCAGGTCGCGGTCCGCGCGACGGTGGCGGCCGGCCAGGGCGCCGCCTGCCACGACGAAGCGCGGGAGATCATGGAGCTCTACGCCACGATCGGTGCGGCAGGATGGTCCTCGCGCGGGGCGCTGGTCGAGCATCCGCCCTCGGGCGCCGCCGCGCAGATGGCCCGGGGCGCGATGGAGCGCGGACGATGACCAGCGTCGCGAGGGCCGCGACCACCGCGACCACGAGCGAGGGCGTCCGCGACCTGCTCGGGGCACTCGGGCTCTCCCGTCCCGTGATCGTCGAGGCCCCCGCCGACACGATCCTGCTCGGCGGCGATCCGCTCGAGCTCCCGCAGGCGGTCGCCGGGTGGTGGCTCGAGGTCGCCCGTGCCGCCGGTGCGGCGCCGGTCGCGCTGCGCTGGACGGCGGCGCTGCCGGTGGCCGTCGAGGCGGGGACGGAGCAGGAGGTCGCAGCCGTGCTCGGCGGCGACGACCTCGATCGGTCCGCCGCGCTCGCCGCCCGCGACCCGCAGGCGGTGCTGCTGGCCTGCACCAGGGCCTTCTCGCAGGTCGAGCGCCCGGTGCTCGTCGTGATCGAGTCGGCCGATCTCCACCTGACGGACTCGACGGACCCGATTGCGCGCCAGCAGCTCGCCCCGGCGATCGCGATGCTCGACGCCTTCGCCCGCCACGGGCGCGCCGGTCACCACGCGCTCGTGCTGACGACGGCCGCGGCGACCCGACTGCCCGGGGCGATCCGGGCCTACCCCGGGATGCACACGGCGCACCTCGGCGGGCCCGACGAGGCCGAGCGGATCGCGCTCGCGGATGACGCCTTTCCCGAGTGTTCCGCGGACGTCCGCCGCGCCTACGCGGCGCGGACCGTCGGCCTCGCGCGGCGGGACTTCCCGCTGCTGCGCGCCCACGCGGAGCGATTCGGGCTGCCGCTCGACGACCCCGCCGGTGTGGTTCGCTCGTACCGGTACGGCACGCGCCGCGACGCCTGGCGCGGCGCTCGCGCCCGGCGCGACGAGATCCATGCGGAGGTCCGCCGGCACGTGTTCGGGCAGGACGCGGCGGTGACCGCGGTCCTCGACGAGCTCGACCAGGCGATCCTCGGCCTGAACTCCGACCCGTACGACCTCGCGGGCGGCCTGCGCGGCGGCCCGATGCTGTTCCTCGGGCCCACCGGCACCGGCAAGACCGAGCTCGCGAAGGCGGTGACCCGGGCCCTGTTCGGGACGCCCGACGCGATGATCCGCATCTCGATGGAGGGCTACGCGCAGGCCCACTCGGCGGAGCGGCTCACCGGGGCGCCGCCCGGCTACGTCGGCCACGGCGAGGAGAACCAGCTCGTGACGCCGCTCGTGCGCAATCCGCAGCAGGTCGTGCTCTTCGACGAGGCCGAGAAGGCGCCGGCGGTCCTGAAGACCGTGCTCGCCCCGCTCGACGACGGCACGCTCACCGACGGCCGTGGACAGACCGCCCGCTTCGGCGAGGCGATCGTGATCCTGACGAGCAACCTCGGCTCCGCCGTCGTCGCGGACCAGCTCGCGAGTGGCGCCATCCCCGACACGCCCGACGGCATCCGCGACGCCTATCTGGAGATCGCCGAGGCCCTCGTGTCCCAGACGCATGTGCGCCTCCCGAACGGCCAGACGGTCGAGGGGATGGGCATGCCCGAGCTGTGGTTCCGGCTCGCGCGGCGGGCGGTCGTGTTCGACCGTCTCCGGCCCGAGGTCCTCCGCACGCTCGTCGGCAAGGAGGTGTCCGTGCTGCGTTCGCGGCTCGAGGCGCGTGAGGGCATCGAGCTCGTCGTCGACGTCGGGGATCTCACCGCGTCGATCCAGCCGCTGATCACCGAGAAGGGCACGCTCAACGGTCGCCTCGTGAACGGTGCGGTCCGCGACGTGCTGACCGGACCGCTCGCGGCGCGCATCCTCTCCGCGGACATCGCCCCGCGGCGTGTCGAGGCGACGCCCCGGGCCGGTGGCGTCGTCGACCTGCGGCTCGTGCCCTGACGGTCACGCGGTCCGAGGCGACGACACCACATGAAGCCCGTCCTGGATCTGGAAGCCCACGATCGCTCACCGCTGGCCCGCGCCGCGGTGGCGGTCGGTCACGCGGTCCGGCGACCGACGATCGGCGATGACGCCCGCCGCCTCGGCGCGTACCTCGCCGCCGAGGACTCGGCGATGGTGCGCGGAACGGGGACGCCGGTCGCGGGTGCCACGGTGGTGTGCAGCCAACACGAGCTCCGCCTCCTGCGCGAGGTGGGAAAGCCCCTCGAGGTGATCCCCGACGCCGCGCGGCGCGTGCGCGAGGAGCAGGGACGGCTCCAGCCCGTCGTCGCCGAGCTCGCCGACGCCGATGCCGAGCGCACCGGCACGCAGGCCGCGGTGTCGGAGCACCGCGACGCCGAGCCACAGCGGCACGTCCATCCGCGGTCGCGGTGGGCGTTCCGTCTGCTCGTCCTCGCGCTCCTCGCGGCGATCGGCTTCTTCGAGGCCGTGGTGTTCCGGTCGTCGATGGAGCTGATGCTCGAGGGCGCGGTCCCGGCGGACCTGCTCAAACCCCTGTCGATCGGCGCGGCCGTGGTGCCGGCGCTCGCCTCGGCTGCGGTCCTCTGGGCGATCGTCGAGATGCGGCCGCGGATGGCGACCCGCTGGCAGTCGGCCCTCGCCGTGGCCCTCGCGATGCTGCCGCTCGTGGCCGTCGTGATGGTGGCGACCCACGCCCGCAACCGCAACGCCCAGGTCGTCGCGGAGATGGCCCAGGCGAGCTCGCTCGACGACGCGACGCCGTCCACGCCGGCCGGTGGCCTGTTCGGCGCCGCGACCACCACGTCCACTGCGGCGCCGCTGCCCGGTGCCACCGATCCCACGGCGACCGGCGACGACATCGACGCCATCATGCGCCGCGCCGACTACACCCCGCTCCTGCTCGTGAACCTGCTGGGCCTCGCGGCCCTCGTCGGCGCCCACGTCGCCCGGCAGCGGGCGGAGGAGCGCGACGCCGAGCACCGCGCCTGGCGCCACCGCTCGGCCACGGTCGAGCGTGCCGCCACCACGGCGACGAAGCGCCATGCCACCGCCACCGAAGAGCACCGCCGGATCCAGGCCGCCATCGAGCGCGCCCAGGCCGACTACCACCAGGCCGCCCTCACCGTCCGCGGCGCCGTCGACCGCATGGCCACGGCCGTCGCGGGCGACCTCGACCTCGTCCGGACCAGCTACCGCCACGCCTGCGCCCGCAACCAGACCACCCCGGTCGACCTCCCCATGCCCGCGCCGGTCGACCGCGAGGCGGTGCTCACCGGCCTGCTCGAGGGCGCGCTGCCGGGAGCCGGGCGGGGCGGGTCGGTGGCGGGGCCGGAGGGTGACGGCGGGGACCTCGGGGGTGCCGGCACACCGGTGTCGGACCCGATGCCGCCGACGCCGTCCGGTCCTGCCGCGCCGGTGCACCCGGTCACCCCCGCACCGCCGACCGGGCCCGAGACCGTGGATGGCGACGTCGAGCGGTCCGCCGACACGCCCGCGACGGGCGGCGGTGCCGTGCGCTGGGAGCAGTCGCTCACGAGCGCCCTGGACGCTCTCGCATGACGCGCCCGCGCGCGGTGCGGTCAGGCGGTCTCGTCGGGGCGGTGCCACACGACGAGGTCGTCGACGTACTCCTTGGGCGGCACGCCGCCGTCGGCGTAGCCGAGACACAGGACGCCGGCGAAGTCGTTGTCGGTGCCGAGGGTGGAGCGGATCTCGTCCTCGGCGATGAGTGGATCGCCCATGAAGACGCCGTGGAGGCCGTGGTGTTCGGCGGCGAGCCACATCGTCTGGATGCAGGCGCCGAGGCCGATCATCTCGAAGCCGTAGCCGACGAGCGCGGAGCGGAGGACGTCGCCGGTGGCGGCCGCGACGGTCGTACGGCCGCTGCTGAACTCGCCGCGGTTCTCGATGAAGATCGCGAGGGGAACGTGCCCCAGGACGTGGGCGGATTCGGCGACGGTCGAGGTCCAGCGGCGAGGCTCTCCGGTCGCGGGATCGAGTGGGACGTACCGGGCGGCGTTCTTCGCCTGCTCGACGGTGCGGGCGAGATGGCCGAGGATCGCCCGGTCGGTGACGACGTGCAGCCGCCACGGTTGGGCGTTCTTCGACGACGGTGCCGCGAGACCGCAGCTGACGATCGAGCGGACGACCTCCTCCGGGACGGCACGCTCCGCGAACGCCTCGCGCACGCTCCGTCGGCCCAGGATCGTCTCGATCATGCGCGGCACTGTATCGACGGCCCGCCCGAGGCCGGAAGACACCACGGCGCGTGTGCTCTCGGAACGTCCTTGCCACACGGCCCTTTCCGTGGCGCCAACCCCTGCTCTAGCATGGCGCCGGTGAGCAGCCCGACCCCCGAGCGATCGAAGCGTCGGCGAGAGATCCCGGGTGAGTCGCTGGGCGACGTCTGGTTCGTGCACTGGGTCGCGGCACAGGCGTACGACGACGCCCGGGCGCCGGGTACCCAGAACCTGATGCGCCACGACGCCAACGGACCAAACCCGACCGAGCACCCCTCTGAGGCGCCCCACCCGAACATCGTGATGGTGCCTCTGCTCGGAGGAACCGCCGCCGCCCAGGTGGTCGACACGGTCCAGGGGAAGTCGACCTCGCCGCGATTCGGCGACAACGCGGACTACACGGAGGACCACCGACGGTTCCTGCTGCAGGTTCCGCAGAACGTCGGCGGCCTGAACAAGAAGGTCACGAACTTCTTCTTCCACGAGGCGTATTACCAGTCCGACGTCGCGCTCTCGACGCTCTCGTACCGCGATCCCGACACCGGCAAGGGCGGCTTCTGCACGGGCAACGTCATCCGTCGCAAGGAACTTCGCGATGGCGATCGGCGCCCGGTCGACGCCGAGACGGTGTCATGGCCGTGGCTCGACCGCATCGTGCACGTGCTCGAGGACCTCGATGCCCGTGACGGTTGGTCGCCGCCCTACGCGCTGCCGATCTGGTCGGCGAAGCGAGCACAACTCCGTGAACACGCCGATGCCGCCTGACGCCCCGCGCCCGCGGCGCGGCGAGGTCTGGCGTCTGCGAAGCGGTGACGATCTCGCTCCGCTGACCGTGCTGATCACGAACGACGGCACCGAGGAATACCTCGACCTGTGGTTCTCGGCGCGTGTCGTCGATGGCTCGGCGAGCGAGGCCACGGTCGACCAGATCACGCTCGGTCGCGACGACCACGATGCGACCTCGCTCGGCGACCTGCTCCGTGTCCTCGCCGACGTGCGCGTGCTCGTCCCGTCGGCGGCGCTCGGCGAGCGTGTCGGTTCGGTCACCGATGCCGGCCGTCTCCGCTTGACGCGCCTCGAGCTGCGACAGCTGCCGGCCGACGCCTACGGCACCGCCGAACGTGTCCGTCCGACGACGGATCTCGCCACGGCCGTCGCCCACCTCGTGGCGCTGCGCCGTGCAGCCATCGCGGAAGCGGTCCGCTCTCCGGACGGCGACCAGGAGGGCCTCGAGTACTTCCACGAACAGCACATCGTCGGTGCGTGGCCGCGCCGGGTCGCGATCGCGCGCGGCCTCGTGGCCGTCGTCGACCTCGTCGCCGGGGACGTGCCGCCCGCGTTGATCGTGCACACGCCGACGCCCGGACTCGCCGCCGTCGCCGAGGTGCTGGCCGCCGCGGATGCGACCGCCGCGCACGATGCACTCCGCCGACTCGTCGCCGCCGAGGTCCGGGTGTCCGCCCGCCCGCACGGGCTGTGGGTGCTCGACGCCGCCGTCGCCGCCGACGACCTCCTCCGCTGGATCGACGCCTACGTCGAAACCCTCCCGGCCGATGCCGGGCTGCGTGCGCTCGCGCTGCGCCGAGCCGAGCAGGCAGCAGCCCGCATCGCGCGGCTCCCGTACGACGTCCTCCGGCTCGCCGGCGACCACGACGGGCGCCCGATCACCGTGGTGATCGGAGAGGCGATGGCGCCGCTCGTCGACCGCCTCGCGGCCGCCGGTCTCCCGACGGAGGCCTACGCCACCTGGAGCGGCCGGGCCGTCGAGGGTGTCGCCGCCGCCGTCGCACAGATGGATCGCGAGCTCGACGAGGTCTTCTCGCTCAGGACGGCGTTCGCCCACCTCGGCTCGACCGATGCGGTCGCCGACGCCGAGTTGCCGTCGGTGGTGATCGTCGACGGTGAGCTGCTCGAGGCCGAGGTCCTCACGGGCGCGCCGCCGGAACTCACCGAGAGCGTTGCGACCGGGGGCCTCCCCGAGGGGCATCAGCGCATCCACGTGTCGCTGGCGATCCGAGACGTCATCGCCGACGCCTATGACGACGCCACCGGCGCCGTGATCGGCGGAGCGCTCGGGCGACCGGAGTTGCTCGGCAACGTCTGGGTCGAGGCGCTCGACGGCGCCACCGGCGACGCGCTCGATCTCTCGAGGCTGCTCGTCTCGACCGCCGGACGCACCCTCCAGGGCGTCGTCGTCGCGCCGACCGACACGCGCTGTGCGATCCAGGTGACGCTCCGCCCCACTCGCGTCGTGGACATCGAGCGGCTCCTCGCGCGAACCCTGGCCACCTCTGCGCACGTCCGGCCGGCGGCGGCCGCACAGCTCGGCATCCTCGGCGCGTTCCTCGCCGATCCGGATGCCTCGGTGCCCGACCCGACGGATCGCCGCCATGAGTTCGCCGTTGCCGACGGTCGGCGCGCCGTGGCGCTGCAGCAGGCGCTGGCCCCCGGCGACCCTGCGGAACAGCAGGTCGGTGGAGACCTGCCGCAGGGCGTCGTCGGCACCCTCGCCGACCGGCTCATCGCCGCCGCCATGGACCACCGGGCGCTCTTGCGCGGCCTCGAGCGCGAGGGCCACGGCCGCAGCGCCCGGGCGCGACGCAACCGCGAGACCCTCGACGACCTCCTCGCGTGATCCCGGCGGTCGCCAGCACGCCGTCGCTCGTCGAGCTCGAGGCCGTCAAGATCCGTGCACTCGCGACCGGGCTACGCATCGAGCCGGACCTCCTCGAGCGCCTTGGAGGTCAGGAGGGGCTCACGGTCCACGAATATGCGACCACGGGCGGGATCACCCTCGAGTTGCCCCACGGCATGCTCGTGAACGCTCCGTTCGACGCCCCGTACTGCGCGACGAGCGATCTCCTCCTGCGCCCGGACGGCGACGCCCTCGTCCTCGAGGCCGAATCGCCGGCCGTCCGCATCCCCGTGCGCCGGGTACTGCCGCTCCCCGGCTACCTCGGAGTCCTCGACGCCGCCGACCGGCCCGTCGCCGACACGACGATGTCGCACGCGGATCGCATCCGTGTGTCGCCGATCGACGGCTGCGCGTACGACTGCGACTTCTGCAACGTCGCGCGGCTTCGCTACCGCGAACGCCCGCTGGACCAGGTTCTCGCGGGCATCGAGGTCGCGATCGCGGACCGCGCGCTTCCCCCGACCCACCTGCTCATCAGTGGCGGTTCGCCGTCGCTCGGGAACGCCCGCGGGCAGGCGTACTTCCGTGACCTCTGCGTGGGCGTGCTGCGCCACCTGCGGGGTCGGACCAACCCGGACGGGTCGCCGTTCGAGGTCGACATCATGATGAGCGCCCGCCCCGACGGGCCGGCGTTCGTCCGGGAGATGGTCGCCGAGGGCGCGGCCGGCTTCTCCTTGAACGTCGAAGTCCACTCGGACGAAGGCGCCGCGCGGCACCTGCGGCTCAAGCACAGGAAATCGCGTGAACATCTCGGCCCGATGCTCGAGGAGGCCGCCGCGCTGCTCGGTGCCGACACCGGTCGCGTCCGATCGCTGATCATCCCCGGCCTCGAGACCGTCGAGCAGACCCTCGCCGGGGTCGAGTGGCTGGCAGCTCGCGGTTGCAGCCCCGTCCTCAGCCCGTTCCGGCCGGCTCCGGACACCGCCCTCGAGACGGCCGATCCGGTGTCCGAGGCCGACCTTCGCGCCGTGCTCGACGGGACCCGCGCGATCGTCGCGCGGACCGGCGTGCTCCTCGGCCCGCGATGCGTCGCGTGTGGTCACAACACCCTCGGGTTCCCGTGGGACCTGCCCGGCTGGGAGGCCGCATGAGTTCAGCAGCCGATGACGCCCTCGCGACCGTGCGGACGGTCCTTGCCGGCCGGCACCTGATCTGGTTCGGGATCCGCGGCGAGGACGGCGAGGCGCTCCTCCGCGTCCCCGAACTGAGCTCGAGCTTCTCGATCATCGCGAAGCTCCGAAGCAGCAGCCTGCCGGAGCGCTCGAACGTCAGCCTCGAGGGTCTGACCGGGGTCCGCGAGGATCTCGACACCTACGACATCGACGATCCGGGCAGTCGGACCGCCGATGTCGTCGACTTCCGGCGTCGGCTCCTGAACGAGGTCAGCGGGCCGTGCGTGATGGTGACCTACCGGCCGTCCGCGCTCGTCTCGGCGCTCGCGTTCGCCAAGGCCGACACCATGACGCTCGCGGGTCTCTACAAAGACCGTCAGCAGGCGTTCGAGCACAAGCCGTGGGTCGAGACCTCGCTGGCGAACCGCGGCGTGCGGGGGCTCGGTTGGACCTATGTCGCCGACGAGCACCGACACCTCGCCAGGCGGCACCTCCACGACGGCCCGCAGGTGGTGCGCGCGAACCGGTCCTCCGGTGGTGTCGGCATCGCGCTCGCGCGCACGGAGGAGGAGCTCGAGGCCAACTGGCCGGAGCAGCAGGAAGCGTTCGTCGGCCTCGCGCCGTACCTGTCGCCGACCGTCCCCCTCAACTTCTCCGGGTGCGTGTTCCCGGACGGCACCGTGCGCCTCCACCCGGCCTCCGTCCAGCTCGTCGGGATCCCCTCCTGTACCGATCGCCCCTTCGGATATGCCGGGAACGACTTCGGTGCATTGAAATTCTTCGATCGCAAAATCCTCGAAGAACTCGACAATCTGGGTCGGACGGTCGGTGCCTGGCTCCACCACGAACGCTATGAAGGTGTTTTCGGGGTGGATGCCCTTGTGCATAATGGCGCGGTGCACTTCACGGAGATCAACGCACGGTTTCAGGGTTCATCCGCGCTGTCGGCCCGTGTGGCCCGTGAGGTGGACGTCCCCGATCTGTTCCTCGACCACCTCGCTGCGACCCTCGGCGTCGCACCCGATGGTGATGGAATGTCGATCACCGAGTGGGCCAGTATGCAGCCTGATCTCAGCAAACTGGTCGTTCACAACACCTCCGGGACACAGGTCACCCATGATCCGTCGACGCAGCTTCCGGATCTCCGCCACGGGGTGCGGCTCGACCAGCTCCCGTCGACCGACACCGTCATCCGGCCCGACGGTGTGCTCGGGTCGCTCACGTTCTCCCGTTCGGTGACGGAGTCCGGCTTCGCCGTCGACGACGCCGTCTCCGATCTCGCCCATGGCGTCGCCACGGCGTATGTTCCCGCCGCCGCTGCGGACCTCGCGTGAACGAGGACTTCCAGCTCCGGTCGTCGATCGGCACGCTCCAGAAGAACATCAAGCGCGGGCGGGCGGTCTTCGTCCTCGGCGCCGGGTGCCAGCGGGTCGCGTACGACTCGTTCGACAGCGAGGGATGGACGGAGGTCCGGCGCCGCGTCCGGATGCTCGCCGCGGCGCTGCCCGAAGGCGAAGAGGAGCCGTTCCAGTTCCTCGAGAAGTTCTGGCAGTCGAAGCTCAGCGACGAGACCCAGATCGCCATCGACGACGAGTACGCCGCCGACCATGCTGCGGCGGTCGAAGGTCAGTCGCTGCGGCCGGAGGGCGTGTCGACCGAGGCGAAGTCCGCGACGGACCGCGCCCGGATCGTCCTGCTGGCCCTGCCGATCTTCAACCTCTTCGCCGCCGGCACGCGTCGTCTGGGTGCGAGCATCGCGAGCGGGGAGACGCCCGTCCCCAACTGGCACCAGATGAGCGACTCGAGTCTGCGCCGGGGCCCGAAGGAAGACCCGTCGTCGCTCGAGGGACTGCAGGTCGCCGTCGAGTTCGCCCTCCAGGCCGCCACCTCCCTGCAGGCCTGGCGCGCGGAGAACGGCAAGCAGGCCGACCTGAAGGGGCGGTTCGACACGCTGAGCATCAAGGCCTCGGACTGCGCGCCATTGCGGAAGTTCCTGGACGCGGTCGAGATCACCGCCCTGGAGCTGAGCATCAAGGGCTTCGCCAGCCTCTGCATCGGCGGACGGCTGCCCACGCAGCCCGGCCACACGACCGCCGGACTCAACGGCGCAAACGTCGATTGGCTCGGCGACCTGCTCTGGCACATCCTCGTCTGTGATGCGCTCGTCCCTCCGTCGCAGCGTGAGCTCGCCTTCTACCTCAACCTGCCGAGGGCCGAATCGCAGCTCACCTCCACGAGCGTCTTCTCGCGTCCGCGGCCCGGCGAGTACCGCTTCGGCAGCGGTGGCGTCGACGGCGACCTCGACCGTGACGAACGCCTGCGGTCGCTCCTGAAGGTCCGGGCGAATACCGACATCTCTGATCCGAGTCTCGTCGGCCCCGAGCTTCGGGAGCTCTACGCGACCCTTGCGTCCGTCCTCGCCCAGCAGGGCATCATCCGGAAGCCGCCGGAGGGGCAGGCAGCCCCGAGCACGCTCCCCGTGGCGCTCGTCGCCGGCTACGACCTGCTGCTCGAGCACTACCTCCTCGGGATGCTGCCCGTGGCGGACGAGCGTCGCAAGCGCAAGGCCCGGCCGCTGCATGTCGTGCTCCCGGTCCGCCTGACGAGTCCCGACGCTCCCGGACGGCGGGGTCTCGACTGGGTCGTCGTGACGATGCAGCCGACCGGTCGCACATCCGGCGTGGATCGGCTCGCGGAGGCGGAGCGTTCCGTCGCATGGCTTCACCGTTCGAATGTCCAGGGCAACCGCGAACCGGTGATCATCCACGTGTCCGGCGCGCCCTTCCTGAACCTCTTGGACGGCGCCGCGGTCCGGTCCCGCGACGACGGCGTCGGGCCGCTGCGTGTCAGCGAGATCGACCTCAAGGGAGGCATGCTCAACGACGCCGACAACGCCATTGACTGGGAGATCGAACCGGCCTTCCTGTTCGACGAGTACGAGGCGTCGCTCGCCGCGCACGCTCTACGCCGCGTCCGGGTCGAGTGGCTCAACACGACCCTGCAGTGGAACAACCGGTCGTGGCTCTTCCTCGCGGAAGGCTTCCCGGAGTGGGTTCCGCGCTTTCGGCTGCTCAACACCTCCCTGGCTGGCCACCAATCCGACCAGCGCGGCGCGCGCTCTGCGCAACATGCCCTCATGGCGGTCGATCGCGAGTTCAGCTGGCCCGAGGCGAGCCTCCTCGGCGCGCTGGGGTTCCAGCGCTATCACGGGGACCTCAGCGACCTCCGTCAGCTCGCGACGAACGTCCCGCCGGAGGATCCCGCCGACATCCACGAATTCTTCACCGAGATCTCGGATCGCTATTCGGTGGCCCTCGAGGAGACCGCCAACCTGGAGGAGGACGACGCGTGACCATCACGCAGGTCAAGTTCCCCGGGCCCCGGCCGCTCACCGAGCACGACGTCCTCGTCGGCCGCGACGAGCAGATCCAGGAGATCATCGCGGCCTGCGGGTCCCGCGACGTGATCACCATCACCGCCTGGAGCGGCGTCGGCAAGACGTCGTTCGTGCAGGCAGGGCTGATCCCGCGACTCGAGGCGAAGCGGTACTACCGCGTGTTGCCCCGGCCGCTCACGGGCGGAGACGAGGCCAGCTCCGGTGCGATCGAGCCGCGCATCGGCTGGGCGCAGATCCTCAATGAACTCAAGGACGATCTCCGGCACGACACCGAGCTCTCGCTCACGGCGGAGAAGGTCTACCGCCTGCTCGTGGGGCTGCCGACGACCTCGGACAACACCCTCGTCGAGGATCTCGAGCTGCTTCTCGCCGGGCAGCGTGCCGTCGTCATCCTCGACCAGTTCGAGGAGCTCTTGCGTTCGTACGGGGCGCTCGGGGACGAACTCCTCAAGCTCGTCACGCGCGTGGCCCCGAAGGTCGGTGCACACATCATCATCGCCCGCTCGGAGTATCGCGATCGCCTCCGACCCGTCGAGGATGCCCTCTCGATCTCGGTCCGCGCGCTCACGCTCAACGAGATCGACGCGGCGTTCCTTCCGGACATCTTCAAGGCGCCCTTCGGCTACGTCGTCGAGGGTGACGACGACGAGGACTACGACGACTACGACGACGACGAGGGCGCCGACCTCGACGACGACGCCTCCGCGGACCTGGTCGTCGTCGACGCCGCCGTCACCGATCGTCTGCGCGACTGGTGGCTGGAGGCCCGACAGCGGTCGGGGGCAGCCCGGCTCCGCCAGGTCGGCTCGGAAGGTCTTGCGGACGTCGGGCTCCTCCAGTTCCAGGCCGCCTCGCGGGCATTCGTGGAATGGGTCCAGGCCTCCTGGGGCACCGACCTCCTCCCGGCCGATGCCGACGAGCTGCACCTCACCCTCGACATGCTCACGGCGTACGTGCACAGCCGCGCTGCCGAGCGCCGTCGCCGCGCGACGCCGTCCGAGCCGACGCCGGATCAGTCCGCGGCGCTCGACTCCGCCTACGACCGCGATGCGGCCGGCGGCGGGTGGCTCTTCCAGGACGCCCTCACCACCTACGTGAGCGACCAGATGGGGCTGCTCTCCGAGCAGGAACTCAGCCGTCCGGAAGGCACCTCCGACGATGCCTCGTCGGAGCTCCTGTGGTGGCGGCAGGGTCCGTCGCTGATGGCCGCCCGTGTGGCCCCGGCGTTCACCGTCGCCGGCTTCAAGCAGCCGCAGGCGCTCTACTCGCTGCTCGCGCACGCCCTCGACGAGGAGCTGTCGACCGGCCGGGCCACCCAGCTCGGCGAGGCGATCCAGGCTGCACCGGACGACATCGAGCTCCTCCTCAAGGACGCCGCCGACTCGATCGAGCCTGCCGGCGCCGCCAAGGCGACCGACAAGACCGGAGACAACGTCCTCGCGGAGATGATCGACGCGCTCCACGCCGCCCTGCTCTGGCTGTGCCGTCCGGACGTCAACATCTTCCGCCGCCTCGATCGCGACGGCGAACCGGTCTTCGAACTCGTCCACGACGGCATGGGTGAAGCGTTCAAGGCGTGGGCGGTCGGATACGCAGCGACCCCGCTGGCCACGTTCGCGGTGATCGGAGCGCAGACGAGCTCCTTCGTGTTCCAGCGCCGCCTCGGCCCGGACATGATCGCCACGTCGGGCGTCGACGCCGAGTACTGGGGCAACGCGTCCTTCGAGCCGGACGAATCGGTCGAGGGTGGCGAGCGGCTCGTGCTGACCGGGCTCTCCTTCCCGAGCGCCGCGTTCGTCGACTGCAGCTTCACGAACGTGACCTTGCGCGATTGCGTCTTCCGCGGTTCGTCGTTCGTGCGTTGCCAGTTCGAGAACGTCGTCTTCGAGGACTGTGACCTCCGCGCGCTCCTGTTCCTGGGTCGCGATCCGGAGGGCGGCGAGCAGGCCCAGACCGGTCCGGGCGAATCGACCCTCCACGACGTCACGTTCCGCAGCACGAAGAAGGAGCAGGGCCGCGGCGAACTCGACCTGCTCACGATCAAGTGGCCGAAGATCGCCGACGGCATCGTGTTCCGTGGTGTGTACCTCGCGACCGGCGTGTTCCTGCAGGGATTGCCGGCGGGTGGGTGGCGGCTCGAGAACTCCGTGATCTATCACCTCGTCATCGAGGTCCTCGACGAGGACGACCTTCCGCGCTTCGACTTCAATCGCAAGAGCGAGGCGCGCGCCGTCTCGGCGCGCGGCGACGAGGTCTGGGGCGACGTGGAGGCCTCGCGTCTCGGCCTCGCCGACCTCGGCCTCGACCCCCGCTGACCCTCAGCGCGCGTCGCTCAGGCGCGAACTGACCTGCTGTTCAGGCACGGAGCCGTCCACGTCGGCGGTGCGCGGTACGCCGTCGGGACCGGTCGCGGCGCCGACGCGCGCCGCTACCGGCCAGAAGATCAGCGGCTCATGGCTTCCCAGCAGCAGCGACGTCGTCGACAGCCGGCGCTGTTGCTCCGCGGCCCGGGCCAGCAACGCTCCGGTGTCGAGGCCGGCGACGACGATCTCGAACGGCACCGTGAACCCGGTGTCGTCGGCCAGATCGGGCTCGCGCACGAGCGTCGTGACGCTGGTCGGCTCCACGCGCAGGGCCGGCCACTCGCCGCGCAGTCCCGGATAGGTTGAGCCCGTGGCGTGGTCGATCAGACGAACGCGCCCGTCCGGAGTCCCGCCGGCCTCGGCGACACGCCGGTGCACGAGATCGAGCACCGGTCCCGGCACGGGCACCCCGACGATGTCGGCGATGGCGCGCACCGTGGCCGCGAGGTGCGCGACCGGCCGAATCGGTTGGCGGAACGGGTTGCCGACGGTCGGCAGCCGCGCGCTGCCATCGGCCAGCGTCACGGAGAAGCCGAGCGCGGCGAGCTCCGGCCATGCAGCGAACAGGGCGTGGCGGTCGTTGTCAGACAGGGGTCGATTCGTCGTCCGGACGTCGGGAGCCGCGAGCGCCCCGTCGCCCACGGTGACCACCAGCCGGACCCCGCAGTCGACCGGAACCGGAACGCGCAGCAGCCGTTCGGGCTCGTCCGGCGGCGTGGTCCAGGCGAGCTGCCCGAACACGTAGTACGGCGCCACGATGCGGCTGCCGGTCCGCAGCGCAGCCGCGTGCACCGTCGTCGTGCCCCGCGTGTCCCGCCCGAGCAGGGTCGCCGGGTGGGCGAACACGACGGCGGCGGCGCGTTGGTTGGCCGCCCGGGCGACCGCGACCGCGTCCTCCCAGTCCCGGAGCGTCGGCGAGCCGTCGCCCTCGGCGAGTCGCGTACGCCAAGCCCTGGTCAAGGAGGCGGTGAAGCCCATCGCGGCCGGTACGCCCACGGTTTCCCCCTGGAAACCGATCACGAGCGGCGCGCCGAGCTCCGAGACGGTGGCGGCGAGCGAGGCCGTGAGCCAGGCGTCCCCACCAGGTGCAGGCGACTCCGCCGAGCCGCAGCTCGCGAGCACGACCGCCGAGGGATTCCGGGCCCGTTGGTGATCGGTGACGAGGGTGCCGATCGTGTACCCGTCGAGGGGTTCGTCCGGGGTGTCGTCCGCGTCGAGCCCACGGTCCGGGGTGCCGGTTCCGGTGACCATGAGGAGGTCGGTGAACCGCAGCGCCGACGGATCGGCCTGCAGCGCCGACCACGATGCGTGGTCGGTGACCTCGCGGTGCGCACCATCGAGTCCGAGCGTGGAGGCGGCGTCGTCGGTCAACGGCCGACCGCTCGTGCGCACGACCATCGCCTGGAGGCCGTCGACCTCGGCGGGAGCGAAGTCGGCGACGGACCACGGGTCGGCGGTGCTGACGCTGCCGGGTGTGCGAAGGATCGAGACGCCCCTCGCGAGCACGGAATCGAGGCTGTCGGCCAGGGGCCAGAACAGCGTCTCGACGGGGATCCTCGCCGCCTGGTCGTCGCGCGCGCGGAAGACGAACCGCACGTGCTTCGCCCCGGATTCGGCGGCGTCCACGAGTTCGGCGATGCGGTCGCCGCCGACGGCGTTCTGGAGCGCCATCCCCACGAACGTCCCCCACCAGCGGAGCACGTCGGTCGCCCCGCCCTGGTACAGCCCTCGCGGGAGCGCGGCGAGGTCGGCGCCGGGGTCGTCGCGGAGCCAGGCGATGGTCTGGCTCGCGAGGCCGAGATCGTCCCAGCGGCCTCCCGGCCAGAGCACCTTGCCGACGCAGAGCGGCGCCGCGTGGACCGCGCGCACCTCCTTGCCCTCGGCGTCGCGGAGGACCTGTTCCTCGAGCAGGTCCACGTCGGCGACGAGCCCGGGCCGCGCGCTGCGCGTCACCTGGGCGAACCCCCAGGTGACGCGCAGCTCGGCGACCGGCGACCGGCTCACGCCGCGAGTGCCCGGTCGAGGATCGCCATGCGGGTGAAGAGGGCGGTCCGACTCTGCTCGAAATACCCGGCGGCGTCGAGATCGTCGACGTCACGTTCGATCTCGTCGAGCCGGGGAAGCGGGCAGAGGATCCTCGCCTGGGGCTGGAGCGAGCGGACGACCGCGGGCGTGATCCGGAGCGCGGCCTGCTCCTCGGGTGCCAGTCGACCACCATCCGGCGTCCCGGCGGGCAGTCCGGCGACATAGACGACATCCACGTCGTCGACGTCGAGCGTCGCCGTCTCCTCGACGGTGACGCCGTTCCGCGTGAGCTCGGCGTGCAGTGCCGCCGGGAGATGCAAACCGCGCGGGGCGATCGAACGGATCGTCACGCCGTCGAAGGACCCGAGGGTGAGGGCCAGCGAACGGGCGGTCCGGCTCTCGAGGAGGTTGCCCACGATCGCGATCCGCAGGCCGTCGACGGCGCCGACCTGGCGCTGGATCGCGAACACGTCGGCGACGGCTTGGCTCGGGTGCTCGTCGAGGCCGTTCCCACAGTTCACGATCGAGCAGCGCAGCGACCCGGTGAGGCGTCCGACGAGCGTCGGGTCGCCGGTGCGCAAGCACGCGACATCGCACCAGTCGGCGACGCTCCGCACGGCGTCCTCGACCGATTCGGCGTAGCCCATCGCGTCACTCCTCTTGGTGGCGACGAGCGCAGCCGTGCGTGCGCCGAGGCGCGCGGCGGCGACGTCGAACCCGACCCTGGTCCGCACGGAATCCTCGAAGAACCAGAGTCCGACGACCGCACCCTCGTGCCGCGTCCCGGTGCCGACTTCGTACGACCGGGCCGACGCGAGCAGCGTCTCGATCGACGTGCGGGTCAGGTCGCGGGCGCTGAGGAGGCTTTCGCCCACCGTCCCCCGGTGATGTCGTCGTCCTGGCCGATGTAGAAGCCGCTGTCGTCCGGAAGGGTCGCGGTGTTGTGGTGACAGGCGATGCAACGCGGGCCCGGCCGGATGTCGAACTCGGAGGCGTCGCAGATGTCGAGGGTGCGGCGGTACATCGAGGCCATCTCCTCGAACGTCGCGGCAGGAGCGTCGGCGAGGGGCGTGCGGTGATGGGGGCGGAACGCGCTCAGCACGGGTACGCAGCCGCGGTCGACGAGGTCCCGGACGCCCTGCAGCGTGCTCTCGTTGGGCTCGATCGCCTCGCCGAAGACCACCAGTGACTGCACGTACCCGACGCCGAACGCCTCGACTGCGCGCTCGATGTAGTCCAGGGTGTGGCCGCGGCCGACCTTCGATTTCGCCGGCGCGATGACCTTGGCCCGCGCCGGATCGGAGACTTCGAGGTTGATCGAGAGCATGTTGACCCCGATCGACCGGAGCCACGCCGGGTGACCGAGGTCCTTGCGGGGCGGCAGCATGATGTCGACGGGCAGCGGGGAGTGCGTTGCGAGGTGTTCGAAGACACCGTCGATCCAGGCTTCGTCATTCGTGCCCGGCCGCCCGGGGCGGTCCTTCACGGGGGCGCGGGGCGTGCCGCCGCTCACGAGCACGTGACGCGCGGGGGAGAGGGGATCCCGCTCGGCCGCGAGGATCGTGTTCAGGAGGTTGTCGGCGTGCTTCTTGCGGTAGGCGAACTCGAACGGCAGGTCGCAGAAATGGCACTTCCAGGCGCAGCCGGCGATCGGTGACACGCGGACGCGGTCGGTGTGGGTGACGCCGTAGTTCGAGTTCGGCTGCTCGGTCCCGTCGAGTCCGTCGACCTGGAGATCGTCGGTCACGGCAGGGACGGGGATCACGTCGATCGGGACGTCGCGGCTGCCGTCACGGACGACGAAGCCCCCGTCGCCGACGACGAGCTCCGGGAGGCGATCGTCGTCCTCCAGCGGGGCGTTCACGTAGAGGTGGCCCGGGAGGACGATCGCGACGCCGCTCGTCGTCGCGTACTCCGCGAGCGTGAGCGGGCCGCCGAACCGTTCCTGCCACGCGACGCGTGCCGCATCACTGACCCGGACACCGTCGGCGAGGAGTCGGAACTTCAGCAGTTCGTCGTCGGTGAAGCCGTACACCCGCGCGAGTCTAACGGCGTTGCGGGGGTCGGCAAACGTCGACTTGACGGAATTCGTCCGTTTTGAAATGTTATCCACACATCGAGATCGCATCTCACGCCGCGCCCCCTCTTTTCGTTGCGGCTCACGAGAGTGTGGATCTGCCTCCGGGCTGACCACAGCGACGCACGTTCGATGTTTCCAGCGACGTCCGTTCCGGACTTGACGCACCGTTGTACGCCTCGGCGTGCGCGATGCGTGTGGTCCGGCGCTGTCGCCTCCATCACATGACATAGGACGCGGGCGGCCGGGTAGCCGCATCGCATCTGCATGGGCATCGCACGCGTTGGCGTCGCGAATCGCACCTCCTCGGGCTGCCGGAGCCCCCGTTTCGTCGCCGGCATTCCCGCCGACGGCGCGCCTCCACGGAGGCGTGGTCCTGGAGGTCCGTCGTGTTCAACGACGCCCGGCGAAACGCAACCATCGACGCGTTCACGCGTCGCCTCGTCCGCTCCGAGTACAAGCGGGCGGCCGAGGTCGAGCCCAGCCCCGCGCAGTACGAGCGCGGTCGCGAGGCCTACGAGTACTACGCATCGAGCGAGGACTTCCGCGCCGCGGTCGCCCAGGCGATCGGGCGGATCCGTCCGCTCCGCGACGATGCCGAGGCCCTCGGTGAGCTCACGACGATCACGTCGGCCGAGCTGCACCGGCGCCACGCGGAGTCGGGGTGCCGCTCTCTCGGCGCCATGGCGACGACGATCGCCACGCGCCGTGCGATCGACGTCTGGGAGCGGATGGCCCGCCGTCAGCGTCGGGAGACGTCGCTCGACGCAGCGCTCACCGGCCCGACGCGGCCGCGCTGGGTGGCCGGGCTGACCGAGCCGACGGGCGAAGACACCGATACCGCGGCGATCGACATGGATGACGTCGTCGCGTACGCCGCGGCGCTCACGGACCGCCAGTGCACGCTGGTGCGCCTGATGCGCGGCGAGCTGACGGCCGACGAACGACGCGTGGTCGGTGTCGACGAGGTGGCCGCCCGTTACCTGTCGGACGACCAGCTGGCGGTGCTCATGACGACGGACGAGACGAAGCCCAAGACCGTCGGCTCGGTGCAGTCGATGCGATGCGCGATCGCGCTGGAGATCGGCGCGCTCCTGGCCTGCGATCGCGTCGAGGGCTTCCGCCCCGACGAGGCCCACATCGAGCTGGCGGAGCTGATCGAGCGGTGGCTCGACGGCGATGTCCTCGGGGACGTCACCAACAAGAGCGTGCGCGGCCAGGCGCGCCGGCTCGCGCGCTTCCTCACCGAGCGCGAGGCGTGAGCGCTGGTGGCCTGCCCTGACGGGTGGGCCACCACGAGCGACGAGCCCCCGAGTCCGGGATCCACCACCCGGCGGAGCCCGGACTCGACCACCACACACGAACCAGGAGCCCACCATGGGATTCAACCCCGAGATCAAGAAGCCCACGAAGCCCGTCGAGACCGCCCCGCGCAAGCAGGCGGATCCCAGCAAGATCGGCGGCGCGGCCCTGAAGGGTGCGGGCGTGAAGAAGCCCTGACGGAGGCAGGTGCCGGCGCGTCGCCAGGACGGCGCGCCGGCCCGCGCACGGGTTGCCCTGACGGCGCGCGTCGTGTGGGCGACGGACGAGCATGAGCTCATCCGATGTCCCGCCGCAGCCGTCCGACCCGCGTTCGCCGTCGCCGGACCACGCCCCGCACGGGGTGGTGCCGGGGATCGACTGGATCGTCGTCGCCCACCCCGACCGGGAGGTGGCAGGAGCCCGCGCTGCATCGGTCGGCGCATCGCTCGCCGGGGTGCCGACGTCGGCCGCGTCGACCGGGACGGACGCGCGCAGAGCCGCGAGCGCGCGCGAGGGCTGCGGGCTCTTCCTGGTCCACGTCGCCGGGATCGACCGCTTCGTGCGGGGCTGGTCCGGCGAGCGCCTCGCGACACGGGTGCGCAGCGAAGCCGGACACACCTGCGTGGCCTGGGTTCCACACGGTGACCTCGACGGTGCCGCGGCGGCTCGCGCGGTCGGCCTCACCGTGGTGGACCTCGACGCGGTCCGCGACGCGCCCGCGGAGGTGGCCCGCATCCTCCGGGTGGCGACCAGCGTCGTCCCGTCGCCGCCCGATCCGGGCGGGGCCCCGGGGAGCGGGGAGGTCCACGGGCAGCCGCACTCCCTCGCGGACACCCTCGAAGGTGAGGACTTCGTGCGGTGGTTCCGGGCGCGGTACGACCGGCGGTGGGAACCGGCGATGGAGCACCTCGCGGTGGCGCTGCTCGGCGGCGGTTGCCAGGCCGATCAGGCGGACCGGCTCTGCGCGGAACACGTCTTCGAGAACCCCCGCACGGCCACGCGACGCCTGCGCTCGATGGCGGAGTGCCTGAGCGGTGAGATCCGCGGCGACGACGCGCTCGTCCGCGACGAGGCCGCGGTGGTCGTGCGTCGGCTCGGTCGCGCCTGTTCCCTCACCGCCCGGCCGTTCGTCGCCCGGAGCCTGGCCCTGACGGTCCGCCGCCTGGCGGCCGACCCGACGCTCGCCGCCGAGGCCGGGCTGGTAGCGGCGGACGTCGACGTCCTCACGCGTGTGTCCGACGGCGCCGAGCGCGTCGTCCTGCCCGCCCGTCGCGGCTGCGGTGCCCCACGCCCCGGTCGCCCGCCCGCGGGGATCTGGAAGCTGCGCCGCGACCTGGCGATCGGCCGCATCGCCGGAGCGCCGGGTGGTGACCGCGTCGGGAAGCTCGGCCGACAGCGAGCCCTCGACGCGCTCGTGGCCCGTGCACTGGAAGCGGTCGACGACGTCCTCCTCGACCGCGAGCGACGCCATCGCGCCGCCGGCTGACGGGGCGCGGGTCGAGCGCAGCGCATTTCAATCCGTTGGCGCGGCGCCGGGGCGACGGTACGCTCGCCCCGTCCGACCGGTCCGCGGGTCGTGCGCCTCCGCCCTCCGTCCGAAAGCTGCCGTGCCGTTCGTCCCGCCCCAGGTCGCGCTCGCGAAGACGGTGCTGCAGACGACGGTCGGCATGTACCGCGCCTGGAACCGCATGCCGCCGGAGATCCGCAGCCAGCATGGCGCGCAGTTCGGGCGGGTGGCATCGCTGTCTGCCGAGCTGCTCGCCTCGCTCGGCCCTGCCGCAGCGGAGGTCGAGATCCCCGATGCCGACCTGAAGGTGCCGGACGGTGTCCCCGTCGGCGCACCGGCGGGCACGGCGCCCCGCGCGACGCTCCTGGTCGCGAAGGAGCTCGGCGCGACGACCGCGGCGCTCGCCTCGGCGATCGGCGTCGAGCTCACCGCCGACAGCTCGACGATGGCCGGGCGTGCGCTGCACCGTCTCGCCAAGCGCGGCGCGAAGAAGGCGCCGCCGCTCGCTCCGTCGCCTGCGGACCATCGCGGCTCCGGTCGGGCCATGCTCACGTCGCAGCTGTCGCGGACCGGCCGCATGGTCGGCGGCAAGGTGCGACAGGGCGTGGTCGACCGTGCCCGCGACTACGCGAGTGCCAAGTCCGCGGGGACGGACCCGTCGCCGAAGCATGCCGTGGTCGCCGCCCTCACCGCCCTCGCGCCGGACGACGTCCTGGAGGTCAGCAGCGTCGAGGCGATGGCGTTCGCGGACGGGCTCGTCGGGCACGTCCTCCTCGTGGTCACGCCGACGGCGCTCCGTCTCGTCGAACCGGCCGGTGATCCCGCCCACCCGCCGCGCGTGATCGAGAAGGCCTACGTCGATCATCGCGGCATCGAGACCTCCGATGCAGGAGGGCCGTGCGTGATGCTCAAACCGGAAGGGGCGTCCGATCCGGTCCTGCTCTCCTGGCCCGACGTCGCCGAGCGCGACCGCGTGGCCGCGGCGATCGTGTCGGCGTGGCGTGCCGGTCCGACCGATCCCGAGGTGTCGGTCGACGACGGCCGCCGCTGAGCGCGCCGCTCAGCGCAGCGCTGCGGCTGCGCGCCGCATCTCGTCACGGCTGCGCGGCCGCCACGGGAAGAACGGCTCGAGATCGTCGTGCGACCACCACGGGCGGGTGCCGAGTCGCTCGCCGAGGTCCCGGAGCAGACCGACGTAGTCGGGCGCCTCGAGGGTCGGCCAATCCCACCGCTTGCTCGTGTCGTCGGACTGGTCGATCCCCTCGATCACCACGACGAGCCGGTCCGGGGCGCGGTGCTCGGCGTAGTAGGTACGTGCGGCCCGCGAGTCGCCGGTGACCGCCAGCCGGCGCATCTCGTGCGTGTCGGGTGGTTCCACGCCCGCCGTGGCGTCGTGCGCGGGGACGTCGAGCGGCTCGAGCGTGGACGGCCAGCCGCGAGGCGCCGGCCCGTCCCGGCCCTGCGTCGCCTCCCAGCGTGCGAGCGCATAGGGCGGCAACGCGGTGGACGCGACGCCGTCGTCCCGCAGCACGAGCAGGGCCGCGTCGAGCAGCGAGAGGAAGGCCGGCCGGTCCACCTCGTCCTCGAGGAGGCAGTTCCATCCCACGAGGACGGCGCCGACGGTGGCCCAGGGCCCGCCGGCCGCGGCGGCACGGGAGAGTTCCAGCAGGACGCGATCCGTCTTCGCGTCCCACCCGGCCGTGCCGACCGTCGGATACCCGGTGCCGTCGAGGGCGGCGATCGCGTAGCGGTCGAGGTCCGCGATCGGCACGCCGGACGTCCCTGGGGCATGTGGGCTGTCGCCGCCGAAGGCGAGGCGGCCGATGCGGTCGAGATCCCCGGCGCTGTCGCCGAGGAGCGAGCGCACGCCCGCGGCGTCGTCCCGGCGGAACCAGGCCATCTCAGCGGCGGCCGCGACCGGTGACGAGGGAGGCGAGCCGCTCGACGGGATCCAGCTCCGTGGCCTCGGCGGGACCGACCGGCTGCGTCAGCCCGAGGAACATCGCCACGACCGACGACATCGTCAGCGACGCGTCGACCGACGGTTCGAACCGGCGGCGCGTGGCGATCCCCTCGATGAAGACGTGCGTCTGTCTTGCGAGGGTCATGAGCGAGATGCCGGGCCGCACCATCCGGCCGGTGAGGTCGAGGGCACGCTCGTGAACCGGGAGGTACCGCTCGATCTGACCGTCCTGGCTACGGCGCAGGCGCCGGGCGACCTCGACCGAGCCGTCCGCGGCGACCAGCGCGACCGCCCACAGACGTTCCGCGGCGGCGTCCGACTCGTCGCCGGTGGCTCCGGGCGTCAGGGCGTCGAGGTGCTCGGCGACGGCTCGCGCGACGGCCGCCGGGTCGCCGGTACGCTCGAACTCGTCGAGTGCCGTCAGGTAGACGAACGCCTGCCGTTCAGCCGCAGCGAGCTGTCGTTCCAGGAGCGCATCGAGCGTGAACAGCAACAGGTGCTCGCGGTCGAAGGCCCACCGCTTCTGCTGGCCCCCGTCGCGGGTATCGGAACCATCACGCTGCAGTCGCGACAGCTGGTATCGGATGCTCGAGGGGGCGTATCCGGTCGCCTGTCCGAGGCGTTCCGGCGTGACGGCCGCGAGGAGATCACCGGTGTCGAGCGCGTCGATCACGTCCATGGCGGCGTCGGCGAGTCCGCGGATCGTGGCTCCGTCGCGGGTGCCGTGCGCCGGAGGTCGGGTCACCGCCCCGAGTCTGCCCCGCCGGCGGGCCGCATTCCACTGATTACAATCCGGCGCGCGTCGGCGACAGTGCACCGACACGCCCCGTCCACCGTGGCTCCGACCGCCCCGCCGGGCTACCATCTCCCGCGTGAGCACCCCCGAGGCCCCGGAGATCAAACGCGAGATCCTCGAGTGGGGCCACATGGGCGAGGCGACGAAGTCGCTCGCCACGGCGATCCACGAGGACGGCTACCGCCCTGACGTGGTCTTCGCGATCGCGCGGGGTGGGCTCATCGTGGCGGCGTCGCTCGCGTACGCGCTCGGCGTGAAGAACACGTACACGATGAACGTCGAGTTCTACACGGGGGTCGACGAGCGCCTCCCGGTGCCGATCATCCTGCCGCCGGCCCCGGACCTGGTCGACCTCGGCGACGCGAAGATCCTCATCGCGGACGACGTCGCGGACACCGGCGCGACGCTGGAGCTCGTGCAGCGGTTCTGCGGCGAGCGCGTGGGAGAGGTGCGCACCGCCGCCCTCTACGAGAAACCGCATTCGGTCGTGAAGTGCGACTACGTGTGGCGGCGCACCGCGGACTGGATCGTGTTCCCGTGGAGCGCCGATCCGCCGCTCAGCGCCGAGGCCACGCGCGACGCCTGAGGCGCCCGATCCGCCACGCAGCGGCGGCCTTTTCCGATTGTAATCCGCGCAATCTGGCGGGAATCGGCACTTTCCAATCGGTACGCTGCCCGACTGAAGAACGTTCGCGTTCCTGTTTTGCGGGACTCCGCTAAACAGCTTGGCTGATCCGTCCTGCTGTGCCAGCGTGGACGGTGCAGCCGCCCGCGCGGAAGCGTGGGCTCGGGGCGCCGCAGCGCACCGTGGGTCGGTCGACGTCGGGGGACCTCGTACTGACTCCCGGTGCGGTGCGGCGCTCGGTCGTTCCCGGAGCACGACTTGGACGGCCTGTCTCGGACGCTACGCCAGCCCGCGCACGCGCGCGGCGGGCCGCCGGTGATCGACGCCTCGCCGACGCGGTCGGACGTCTCCTCGAACACCCGTCTGCCCGCCTCGCGAAGCCGGTGCATCACCGCACCGCGCCGTAGCAGGAACGGGTTGCCGCCGCGCCTGTCCGTGCAACAACACGCACGATGTTTGCGTCGGCCGGGCGCGGTGTAAGGATGGGGCCAATGATCGTCTCGTGCCGTGACGTCATCGGAACACCCTTTCCACCGAGTGACCCTATGGTGACTCGGGGATGAGTCATGGCCCGTACATCGAGACCCGCGACTCACCGGTCGTCGCGCCCGAGCCGGGTGCCCTCGGTCCGCGCGAGAAGGCGATCCCGCGTCGCCCCGACGGCTCCCGCATCCCGGGCTGGGACACGCCCAACGATCTCGAGAAGCCGCCGGCCGGCATCCCGGACCTGGCCACCACGCCGGTCCCGGATCACCTGAAGGCCGAGATCGAGGACGCGGTCTCGCGCTACCCCGACGCCCGCTCCGCGATCATCCCCGCGCTCTGGGCCGCCCAGCGCCTCCACGGCTGGTGTTCGCCGACCGCCGTCCAGCAGGTCGCCGCGGTGCTCCAC
>JAVHXX010000355.1:0-3264 GCA_031119595.1 Patulibacter sp.
CGCACGCCCCTGCTCGGGGTCCGGGATGAGCTTCGAGAGGCGGTCGCCGATGGCGTACTCGTGGCCCAGCACGCGGGCCGCGTCGCGCGTGGCGGCGCGCGGGAACATCTTGCCGAAGGTGATGATCTGGGCGACACGCTCGGTGCCGTACCGCTCCTTGACGTACTGCATCACGCGCTCACGCCCGCGGACCGAGAAGTCGATGTCGATATCCGGCATCGACACGCGCTCGGGGTTGAGGAAGCGCTCGAAGAGCAGGTCGTACTTGAGCGGGTCGAGGTCGGTGATGCGGAGCGTGTACGCGACGATCGAACCGGCGGCCGAACCACGGCCGGGACCGACGGCGATGCCGTTGTCCTTGGCGTACTTGATGAAGTCCCAGACGATCAGGAAGTAGGCGTCGTAGCCCATCTTGTTGATGACGGCGAGCTCCATCTCCGCGCGCTCGACGGCGTCGGCGGGGATCGGATCGCCGTACCGGTCGCGGAGGCCGTCGTAGACGAGCTCGCGCAGGTAGGCGTGCTCGTCCTCGCCGTCCGGGAGGAAGCGCGGCAGCAGGATCCCGCCGAGCGGGATCTCGAGTTCGCAGCGATCGGCGATCTCGGCGGCGGTCGGGACGGCCTCGGGCCATTCCGCGAACGCAGCCACCATCTCCTCGGTGCTCTTGAGGTAGAACTCGTTGTTGTCGAACCGCATCTTCGGGTTCTGCAACGTGGACTTCGTCTGCACGCAGAGCAGCGCGGTGTGGTGGTCGTGGTCCTCGCGACGGAGGTAGTGGACGTCGGTGGTGGCGACGATCGGCAGGTTCCGGTCGCGGGCGATCTTCAGCGCGCCCTCGTTGACCTGGTCCTGCTCGACGAGCCCGTTCTTCTGGAGCTCGACGTACACGTCTTCCGGGCCGAAGATCTGGACGAGGTCGTCGATGTGCTTCGTGGCGATGTCGAGGCGGTCCTTGAGGATCGCCTTCGAGAACGTCGACGAGAGGCAGCCCGAGAGCGCGATGACGCCCTCGGCGTGCTGCTCGAGGAGAGCCATGTCGACGGCAGGTTTGCCGCTCGAGAGCCCCTGGAGGAATCCCTGGGAGGAGAGCCGCACGAGGTTGCGGTAGCCCTCGTCGTTCTGGGCGAGGAGCGTGAGGTGGGTGCGCTTCTGCTTCTTCTCGGCCTTGAGGTCGCCGACGAGGTAGATCTCGCACCCGACGATCGGCTTGATGCCCTCCTTCTTGGCGGCCTTGTACAGCTCGATCGAGCCGTTCATCACGCCGTGGTCGGTGAGGCCGATCGCGGGTTGGTCGAAGGCGGCGGCACGCTTGACGAGGTCGTTGATCTTGCACGCGCCATCCAGCAGCGAGTACTCGCTGTGGACGTGCAGGTGGGCGAACGGCGGGGCACTCATCGGCCATCCAGGATCGCAGACCCCCCGGATGCCTCCGGCCCGTTTTCGGCGGTTCGCGCGCCCTTTTCCCGCTACGAGGGAACTTTGGCACGAAGCCCGCGCGATTCCGGCGGAGGCGGCGCGAGAGCTGGCACGGATGCGGTCGCCGCGGGGCCGCTCAGAGCGGCTGCGCCGCGATCCGCTGGGCGCGGTCGATCCAGCCGACGAGCAGGTCGGCGTCCCGGCGGGACCCGTGGATCAGCGGAGCGCTCTGCGTGTCGTCGAGGTCGAGCCGACCGAAGAGCGGCACGATCTGGGCGCTCGTCGCGGTGACCGTGCAGCGGCCCGACGTCCCGGCGGGTACGTCTTCGACCCGCAGCGGCACGCGATCGCCACCGGTCACGTGCAGGGTGCCGCCGTCCGTGAGGGCGACGACGAGATCGAGTGGGTTGCCGGCGGTCCAGAGATCGTCGATCGACGTGACCATCGCCCGCAGCGCGGCAGCCGGGTCGACCCCGCGGAGCTTGCGCGCGTCGATGCGGCGGCGGCGCAGGCCACGCCGCCTGCGTGCCGGTCGCGGGAGGACCGGGATCGGCTCGGGGCGCGGACGCACCGACAACGCAGGACGCTGCGGTTCCGAGGCGGCGACCGGTGGTGTGGCGGGCTCGTCGAAGGCGGTCGGTGGCTCGTCCGCCGGGATCGGCGCCGCCGCCGCGACCCGGCGCGGCTCCTCGTCGAAGACGAGTTCGCTCTCGATGTCGAGGTCCTCGGCGACGTCCTTGCGCAGCACGGCGCCCGGGAACACACGGAGCACGCCGGGCTGGCCGAACGGTTCGTCGTGGACCGGGGCCGGCGGCAGGGTCGCCGCCTCGGTCGTCCGAGGGTCGTCGATGTCCTCCACGGACTCCGTCGCTGCGGCGAGCGCTTCGGCCGCGATGCTCTCCTCGACGGCGCGCCGAGCAGCCTCGAGACGCTCGGCTTCCCCGGCGTCGGCGAGCTCGACCGGAACCGGCGGCGGTGTCTCCTCGACCCGGGCGGCCTCGTCGGCCGGCGTCCCGGCGCTGCGGACGATCTCCTCGGTCCGCGCGCGCAGGCGCGCGGCGGCGCCGCGGAGCGCGTCGAAGTCGGACGGATCCGGGGCGGCGTGGTCCTCGGCGATCTCCACGCCTTCGAGCTCGGCGACCCGCGCCCGGGCGACCTGCAGGGCGTGCTCGAGTTCGGCGATGCGGCTCGACTGGTCGGCGCGGTCGGCGCGGATCATCTCGAAGAGGCGGGCAAGGGCGCGGCTCAGCTCGGACACCGCGCCGCGCATGGCGGACGCGTCGCCCTGGTGGGCGTTCGTGACGAGGGCGAGCTCTTCGAGGATCTCACTGAGGCTGCGGGACGCGGTTCCGGCCGGCGCGCCCGCGAACGGGGGCAGCGACGAGCCTGGGTTCTCCGGCGGGCGGTCGGGCACGCGCCAACGGTATCGCGCCTCGCGCGCCCTCGCGCGGGGTGCACGACCCATCCCGCGTAATGCGGGAATCGGCGCGCCCGGTCGCCCGCCGGGCTGGCTTCAGCTCTCCGAGGAGCCGGCGTTCAGGGCGGCGTAGGCCGCAGCGGCACCCGCGGCGCCCAGGGTTCCGAAGATCAGGAACCGGCGGCCGCGGCGGGTCTTCTGGACCCGCTTCTTCGCGTACCGCTTCCCGAGGTGCCACACGGTCCAGCCGAGGGCGGTGTAGATCGGCTGCTTCGACATGGTTCGAGCGTAGCGACCGAGCGGGGCCGCGCCGGATCCGGGGACCGGGCGCGGCCGAGCAGTGGTGCTCCTTGCCCTTCCGGGCGCCGGCGGACTAGGCCTGCGCCGGACCCTCGGTGTGCAGGCGGTGCGCGAGGCGGCTCTGCAGCGTG
>JAVHXX010000355.1:3274-5008 GCA_031119595.1 Patulibacter sp.
TCGCCTGGTCGCTCTGGCTCGCCGGCCTCGGGATCTGCCTGCTCTAGCCCTCGTTGTGGAGGCGGTGCGCGAGGCGCGACTGCAGCGTGAACAGCTCGATGAAGCCCGGCGAGGCCTGCTGGCTGAAGAGGCCGCCGGACTCGTTGAACGACGCGAGCGACTGGTCGTAGACGGCGTTCGGCGACTGGCGGGTGACGACGCGGGCGACGCCCTTGTAGAGCTTCACGCCGATCGTGCCGGTGACGTACTGGTTGACGTCGTCCATGTAGGCGTCGAGGTTCTTGCGGAGCGGCTCCCACCAGAGGCCCGCGTACACGAGGTAGGCCCACTGGCGGTCGAGGCCGGCCTTGAACTGGTTCTGGTGGATGGTGCCCGTGAGGCGCTCGAGCTCGGCGTGTGCCGGGAGCAGGATCGCCGCCGCGGGGACCTCGTAGATGTCGCGCACCTTGAGGCCGACGATGCGGTCCTCGATGTGGTCGACGATGCCGACACCGTGCTTGATGCCGTACTCGGCGACCTGCTCGATGAGGTCGACGATGCCGAGCTTCTCGCCGTTCAGCGCGACCGGCACGCCCTGGTCGAACTCGATCTCGATGATCTCGGCCTCGTCCGGGGCCTCCTCCGGGCGCGTGACGAGCTGGAAGACGTCGTCCTGCGGCGCCGTGGTGAGGTCCTCGATCCAGCGACCCTCGGAGGAGCGGCCCCAGAGGTTGTCGTCGATCGAGTACGGCGGCGGGCCGGCCTCGGTGGCGTTCTTGACCGGGATGCCGTTCGCGAGGGCGTAGGCGACCTCTTCCTCGCGGCCCATCTTCCAGCCGCGGACCGGCGCGATGACCTTCAGCTCGGGCGCGAGCGCGGCGACGGTGCCGTCGATGCGGACCTGGTCGTTGCCCTTGCCGGTGCAGCCGTGCGCGATGGTGTCGCAGCCGGTCTTGCGGGCGATCTCGACGGCGAGCTTCGCGATCAGCGGGCGGCCGAGCGAGGTGAAGAGCGGGTAGTTCAGGCCGTAGATCGCGTTGGCCTTGATGGCCGGCACGATGTACTCGTTGGCGAACTCCTCGCGGGCATCGATCGTGTAGGTGTCGATGGCGCCGAGCATCTTCGCCTTCGCCTCGACCTCCTCGTAGTTCTCACCCGGCTGGCCGAGGTTCACCGTGAGGGTGACGACCTCGGCGTCGTAGTTGTCCTGGATCCACTTCAGCATCACCGACGTGTCGAGGCCGCCGGAGTACAGCAGGCAGACGCGGTTGACCTCTTCGGGCTTCGCCTCGTAGCTGGCGGTCGGCGGGTACGCGGTTTGCGGCTGTTCGGTCATGCGGTCTGCCTGAGCGGTGCGGTGGTGATGGGAGCGGCGCGCGGCGGGCCGCCCGAGGGGCGGCGCGCGCAGACCTCGCAGGGTATTGCGTGCGGGGCTGCGGCGCCGTCCCGGGCGCGCGGCGCTGCCGCCGTCCAGACGGGGACCGACGGCCGCGACCGCCGGGGCGTCAGGCCGCGACGAACGGTCGCTCGCCGATCTTCCAGACCGGACGGATCTCCACACGGGCCAGACGCCAGCCCGCCGGTGTGCGGACGGCGTCGAACGCGTACACCTCGCCGAGCGTGAAACGCGGCTCGGGGACGGGCTCGCAAACCGCCTCCGGATCGGCGAACACCACCTGGAGGTTGGCGCGCACGGCGGCTCGGTCGAACTGCGGATCGACGAACGGCAGCGGCAGCACCTGCAGATCACTGGGA
>JAVHXX010000356.1 GCA_031119595.1 Patulibacter sp.
GTTTCACGCCGCCGAGCGGCGCGCCGACCGTTCCGGGTGGAGCCGCGCAGGGCGCCGCGCCGACGGCCTCCGGCGGTACGACCGGCACCGGCCGTGGCGGCTTCGGCGGAGGTGGCGGCTTCGGCGGCGACCAGACGGCGGTCAACGCGGCCGTGGTCTACGCCCGGGCGCACGGCGGCGGCACCGTCGTGGTCTCCGGCCAGTCGGGAGCCGAGGCGTCGATCATCGCCGGCAACCAGCACGTCGCCGGGATCGGCGGGTTCTCCGGCAGCGAGAGCGCCGTGAGCATGAGCTGGTTCGCGGACCGCGTCGCCGAGGGCGACATCCGCTGGGTCGTGACGAGCGGCGGCGGGTTCGGCGGCCGTGACGGACGGATCGGCTCGAAAGACGTGATGGCCAACGTGGAGAAGACGTGCACCGCGGTGCCGTCCGTCTCCGGCCTCTATGACTGCCAGGGCAGCTCGGCTGCCCTGCGCTCCACCGGCCCCTAGCGGCCGATGGACGGCATCCCGGCGAACTACGTGGGTTGTGACCCGGGACTCCGAGAACGCGAGGCGGCTGGTATCCGCGTGGGACACCAGCCGCCCCGCATCCCCCAAACCCCGGCGGCGCACTCCGGACAAGTGCGCCGCCGGAGTCTGGACCCGTCCCGTCGCGCTCCGGCGCGTGCTGTGACAGGCTCCGCGCCATGGCGCAGCTGTCCGGATTCTTCGACGACGCCGACGAGACCGCGGTCGGCGCCCATCGCCCCTACGTCGAGCCCGAGTGGCAACGGATCCCCCACGAGGTCCTCCCCACCCAGCTGCCGCTGAACGGCCTCCTCGCCCACGGGCGCGACATCGCGCTCGTCCTCACCACCGTGACGGTCTACCCCACGGGGCTCGTGTTCAGCGTCCGCGCGGTCCGCCACCCCGAGGCCGAGGGCTTCGACCACGACCTCTCCGGGGCGATGCACGCCTTCTCGAACCCCACGAGTGCCGACCGCTTCCGTCTCGGCATCGAATACGCGGACGGTCGCCGCGCAACGAACGACTTCCCAGGCGGCGCCAGCGGTCCGCACCCGCCCGAGACGGTCCTCCGCGATCTCGGCGGCGGAGGCAGTGCGGACGGCGCCGGCGCGACCTACTGGGCGTGGCCCATCCCCGCCGACGGTGACCTCGAGATCGTCTACGCCTGGCCCGGCCGCGACGTGCCCGAGGGCCGGTACACCCTCGACGGCGCCACGCTCCGCGCGGCGGCCGCAGCGGCCACGCCGGTCTGGCCCGCGACCGACGCCGCCTCGTCGTGACGGACGCCGGCGAGCCGTTCTTCGCCCCGCTCGCGGAGGCACCGGACGATCCCCCGGGTCGGCGGTACGTCGCCCCACCCTGGATGCGGATCCCGACCGAGTTCGTGCCGACGCTCCTCCCGCTCGTGCGGCTCGTCGGCATCACCGACGACGGCCTCGCGGTCGTGCTGTCGGAGGTCGAGGTCTACCCGACGGGGCTCCGCTTCACGCTCCGGGTGGTGCCGCGCCCCGGTGACGACATCGCGGCCGCGGCCGTGACCGGACCCGACTTCTACGCCGAGACGGCGGGCTACGGCGCGCCGCGGCTGGCGCGGCGGCTGCGGGTCGGCGCGTGCTGGGACGACGGCCGCACCGCCACCAACCTCTTCCTCCACGGTCCCGAGTTCGACGACGAGGCGCCGGCCACGGTGCTCCGCGTCGACGGCGGCAGCGGAGGCGGCGGCTTCGTCGAGGCGAACTTCTGGCTCTGGCCCCTCCCCGCGGCCGGCGACCTCACGCTCGTGGTCGCCTGGCACCACCGCGGCCTGGAGGAGCAGGGGATCGTGCTCAACGGCGACGAGCTGCGCGCCGCCGCGCACCAGTCGACGGTCGCCGAGATCTGGCCCGGTGCGAGGCATGCCGCCCCGACCCTGCCGAGCGAACTGTTCTGAGCGACGCCCGCGTTCGCGCCGGTCGCCGAGCGGCGCGATCGCCGCTCAGGCGGCGAGGCGCTCCGCGCGCGCCGTGGCCCGGAACCGTCCGGGTGGCTGTGCGCGCGCTCGGCTGAAGGCGCGGCTGAACGCGTAGACCGAGGTGTAGCCGACGGCCCGCGCGATCGACTCGAGGGTGTCGTCGGTGTCGCGGAGGCGACGCGCCGCGAGGTCCATCCGCCACTGGGCGACATAGGCGGCCGGCGCCATGCCGACGACCTGCCGGAACCGTCGCGTGAGCGTGGCGCGGGACACCGCGAGCTCGGCGGCGAGCGTCTCGGTCGTCCAGGGACGGGCGGGCTCGTCGTGGATCCGGGCGAGGGCGTCGCGGGTGACCGGGTCGCCGAGGGCGCCGAGCCACGAGCCGTTCGCGTCGCCGTGTTCCTCCTCCAGCCACACCCGCAGCAGCTGCACGAGGAGGATGTCGACGAGCCGGTCCAGGATCACGGCGGTCGCGAGCTTCGGGCGGGCGAGCTCGCAACCGAGCAGCCGGACGGTGTCGTCGAGGCCCGAGCCCGGCCCGACGCCGCGCACGTGGACGACGTCCGGGAGGAGCGGCAGGACCTGGGTCGCGATCGCCGGGTCGTAGGCGTAGGAGGCGCAGAGGATGTGCGTGCGCACGTCGCCGTGGCCGATCCGCACCACGCCGGTCCCGGTCTGCTCGTACGGGTCCGACGGCGTGTCGACGGAGCGCTGCGCGGTGTCCGCGTCGCTCGCGATGAGATGGCGGGTGCCACGGGGCAGCAGGACCACGTCGCCGGGCATCAGCTGGAAGGGCTCCGAGCCCGGCGCCGCGAGCCAAGCCGTGCCGGCGGTGACGGCGTGGAACGACGCGCCGCGGTCGTAGTCGAGCCAGTAGCCCCAGGTGGAGCCGGCCTCGATCCGCGCGCCGACGGTGCCCCGGACGCCGGAGACGGCGAGCACGTCGGCGAGGAGGTCCATGGCCGCGGCGTAGCGCCCCGATGCGCACGCGACCGGACTTCATGAGCTGATCGGACATGGATTTGCCCCAGACCGACATCGATCCACTCATCCCATCGACCTACGGTGAACACCGACCGACCGCGGAGCCCGCTCCGCATGACGACAAGGAACCACCATGGACCTCACCGGAAGCATCGCCCTCGTGACCGGCGCCAACCGCGGCATGGGCCGCGAGTTCGCCGCCCAGCTGCTCGATCGCGGGGCGACGAAGGTCTACGCCGCCGCCCGCGACATCGCCACGATCGACCAACCCGGCGTCACGCCCCTGCAGCTCGACATCACCGACCCGGCGTCGATCGCCGCCGCTGCCGAGCTGGCCTCCGACGTGACCGTGCTCGTCAACAACGCCGGCATCTCCACGGGCGCCACCCTCATCGAGGGCGACCTCGACGGCCTGCGCCGCGAACTCGAGACGAACCTCTTCGGACCGCTCCAGGTGACGCGCGCGTTCGCCCCGATCCTGCGCGCGAACGGTGGCGGCGCGATCCTCAACATGCTCTCGGCGATGTCGTGGTTCAACTTCGAGGGTGGAACCGCGTACGGCGTCTCGAAGGCCGCCGCCTGGAACCTCACGAACGGCATCCGCCTCGAGCTCGCCGCCCAGGGCACGCAGGTCACCGGTCTGCTCGTGGGCCTCGTGGACACCGACATGGCCGCCGGCTTCGACGGCATGCCGAAGGCCGACCCGGTCGACGTGGTCGGCCAGGCCCTCGACGGCATCGCCGACGGCGCCCTCGAGGTCCTCGCCGACGCCGGCACCCGCGACCTGAAGGCCGCGCTCGCGCTCGACCCCGCGGCGATCTACCCGGAGCTCGCCGGTGGGGTCACCGCCTGAGCCTCGGGCCGGGTCGACACCCGGACGCCCGGGGCGTCGGCGGCTATTCCTCGTCGCCGGCGTCGTCGCTCGTGTCGACGAGCGGCAGGCGGACACTGAACCGCGCGCCGCCGGTCGGGGCATCGGTGACGGTGACGAGGCCGCCGTGGGACTCGACGATCCCGCGGACGACCGCGAGCCCGAGGCCCGCACCGGCCGGGCCGCGGGTCCGCGCGGTGCCGCCGGCCTCGCGGTGGAACCGTTCGAAGATCTTCGTGCGGGCCTCGACCGGCACGCCGGGCCCCGCATCGTCGACGTCGACGACCGCGAAGCCGTCGTCCGTGTGCACGCGGACGGCGATCGGCGTGCCCTCCGGCGTGTGCGCGATGGCGTTGCCGAGCAGGTTCGTGAAGACCTGCCGGAGCTTGGCCTCCTGCCCGAGCACGAGCGGGTCGCCGTCGAGATCGAGGGTGAGCTCGCGGGTCGCGTCGAGCGAGCCGCCGTCGGCGACGGCGTCCCGGGCGAGCGCAGCCAGTTCGACGAGATCGGTCGCCGGTGCGCGCTCCTCGTCGAGCCGGGCCAGGGCGAGGAGGTCCTCGACGAGCGTGCCCATGCGGGCGGCCTGCTCCTCGATCCGCGACACCGCGACGAGCCGCTCCTCGTCGGTCGCGATCATGCCGGTGCGCTGCAACTCGGCGTAGCCGCGGATCGACGCGAGCGGCGTGCGGAGCTCGTGGGAGGCGTCTGAGAGGAAGCGGCGGAGCTTGTCCTCGGAGGCCTTGCGCTCGGCGAACGCCTCCTCGATGCGGCCGAGCATGGCGTTGAGCGCCACGCCGAGGCGGCCGACCTCGGTGCCCGGCGCCTCCTCCTGCACCCGTCGGGCGAGGTCGCCGGCGGCGATCGCGTCGGCGTCGGTGGCGATGTGGCTGAGCGGGGCGAGTTCGACGCGCACGAGCCGCGATGCGACGAGTCCGAGGACGAGCAGGATGCCGATGATCACGATGCCCTCGACGAGCAGCAGGCGGTGGAGCTGGTCGGTGACGTTGCCGACGGGGATCGCGATGATGGTCGCCACGCCCTGCGGATCGCGCGACACGTTCACGCGGAAACGGCCGTCGCCGGTGGTCGAGTCGACCGTGAACTGGTCCGCCTTCGGCAGCGTCTTGGGGAG
>JAVHXX010000357.1 GCA_031119595.1 Patulibacter sp.
GGCCAAGGCTGGCGTTGCCGCCGACGCCCCGTGCACGATCGCCACGGCGCCGCCGGAGATCGTCACGGCAAGGGTCGGGACGCCTACGAGAAACAGTGTCTTCAGTTTGGACATGGGTTGGCCTCAGCAGCTCGTTCCGCCGGTGAGGGCGTAGCCGTACATCTTGAAATCGGACGAGTAGTAATTCTGCAGCATTGGCTGAAGACTTACGCTCGGATAGGGGTGACACACCGAGCCACCTCCGCCATACCATCCGCTGTACATGGTGCCGTTGGAATACCGTGCAGCGACACGGATTTGATGTCCGCTCGGTGCGTAGGCGGACGAGCCGGTCAGCGACCCGAACGTGCTCCCGCCGTAGAGCTGTCCGGCGTTGACGGTGCCGGCCAGCCATGTGGTCGTTGCGGCCTGGGCCGAGGCGGCCGAAGCCCCGAGGATTGCGGTCGATGCCGCGAGGACTGCGGTTGCTCTACGAAGTCTCACGTCGATCTCCTTTTTTCATGTGTGCCGTGAATGGAGCGGTGAGACTAGGGCGCGTCCTGTCACGCGGTCAAGGGACAGCTGGACGCCGAGCCGTTACCACCATTGGTGGTCCAGCTCATTGACTGGCACAACGACCGTTGGCACTTGTGTGGTACGCACAGATACGGTCACTCGCGCGCGCGATCGTACGCAGCACAGTGTGCTGTGACGACGCTCAACGTATTGGATCTACGTGACGTGGCTCAGGTGGTGAACATCTGTCCACTTGCCGCTCGGAGAGCGGCAGAAGCCCCCGCCGTCATGGCGGGGGCTCCCACCCGGTCGGCTCCCCCCGGAGCGACCGTTCCCGAACAGGTTGCGACTTGACCGCCCAGCCCCCTGGCCAAGCGTTTGCGCCATCCATCGCGTCCCCGAACGAGCTATGGATGCTGCGCGCGTCTTCCGACGGTTCTGGCGCCGCCGGGGAGCGAGCACGCAGACATCTGAGCCGTAATCGCTCGCAGTGCGACGTTTGTGACCAAACTTTTCGAAGATTTTCGAAATGCCTGCAAACGGGGCATCTCGAATCCGTCTAGTCGCGCGGTGTGGTCCCCGGGTACGGGGTCCACGCCGGGTCGTCGAAGTGCTCGGCGAGTGGGCGGAGCGCCAGGGCGACCTCGCGCGTGATCTCGAGGGGGTCGCGGACCAGCCGCTCGATCAGGTCGCGGCCGGTGTGCATCCGGCCGAGCGTGAGGCGGGCGGTGCGATCGAGCAGTTGCGTCTGTGTCAGTGACGGGGTCTGTCGATGGTCGGCCGGCATCGCGGCGAGGGCCACGCGCTCACCGTCGAGCAGCAGGTTTCCCCACCGCGACACATACACGTAGGCGGTCGTCAACTGATGGGAGTGTTCGTCACCCAACGACTCGAACAGCATGGGGTCGAGGCGGCCGACGTCGTAGCTCATCTCCGACTGCGTGAGCGCGGTGAACGCGGCCGCCGTCACCCACGATGCGCTGCAGCGCACCCGGGTCCCGGGGCTCGACATGAGCGTCGCCGGGAGCGCGCCGTACGGCGCGATACGGGGCAGGGGCGCCACGTCGAAGTCGTGGAGGCGCCCGGCGAGCACGTAGACCCGGCGGTCCTCCGGGTCCGTCAGGTGGGCGAGCTTGCGGATGAGGGTGTCCGGGGCGCCGTTCGCCCCGATCGCGAGGAGCGGGTACCGCGGGGTCGGCGTCGCCTGCACGCCCTGCTCGAGGGCCTGCAGCAGGTCGTGGAGGTCGGGCGTGAGGGGCCCGATGTCGGTGTCGTCGAGGACGAACGATCCCGTGGGGCGTGCGAACGGGTAGTCGACGCCGGTCTGGGCGAGGGCGGCGATGTCCAGCGTCGGCAGGAGCGCGCCGACCAGGACGTCGAGCTCCCGGTCGAGGCGTGCGTCGTCCCACCCGAAGCGCTCGAGGACGACGGGCTCGAGGATCGGGGGCCACTCCACGCCACCTGACGCTACCGGTGGCCCCCGTCCTCGATCAACGCGGGCTCACGAGCAGGTGAGCGTCTTCGTGTACGACTCCGTCGCGGTGCGCCCGAGCTGGTCGACCGCCGTGTACTTCACGACGACCTTCGACGTGCCCGCCGGGAGGTCGACGTGGAACGCCGGGTCGGCGGGATCGGAGTAGGGCGTGGGCGTGGTCGACGTCGCGGTCTTCACGACGGCGCCGTCGGCGGTGATCGTGATGGTGCCCTTCCGCGGCTGCGGCAGCCAAGCCGGGACGCTCGCGAGGTGCCCGTCGAAGGTCGCCGGGGACCCGCCGAACCCACAGGTCGGCCCCTGGGTGCTGAGGTAGCTCGAGGCCGAGAGGGTGTCGCCGCCGCCGAGGAGCGGCGTGCCGGTGAGGCTCTCCAGGGAGACCTGTGCGTTGTAGGTGATCGCGGCGTAGAGGCCGTTCCGTGAGATCTTCGCGGGCTGGTCCTGGGTCTGGGCGAGGAGGTCCTGTCCGGCGAAGGCGCCTGTGACCTGCGCCCCGAAGGCGCTCCAGCGGCCGGTTGCCCGCGCGACCACCTGGGCGGTGCCGGTGCCGTACCCCTGGGCGACCGCGACGCGATCGCCGCTCGTGGAGATCCAGATGAGCCGCGGGTCGTCCCCGACCGTCGCGGCGGGGATCACGACGCGCTTCTCGGCACCGGTGGCGATGGTCCGCGTGACGAGCGTGTTGACCGCCGGTGAGCCGTCACCCGCGTCCGTGCGGACGATGTACGTCGCGATCGCGCCGCCGGCGCTGACCGCCGCGCCGGTCCCTCCGAGCTTGGTCTCGGTCCCGCCGCGCAGGATCACGCTGCCGTCCGGGCCGAGTCCGAACGGATCCGACTGCAGGCCGCCCGCGACCACCGAGCCGTCGTCGCTCACGCTGCTCGACGCGAGCGCGACGTAGTCGCTCGTGAGCGGCTTCACCGCTCCGGTCGCCACCGTGACCGCGCGGGTGCCGTTCGCGTCGGAGAGGACCGCCGTGCGCCCGTCCCCGCTGAGCGCAGCCGAGGCGAGCGACACACCGGAGATCGACCCGACCGGACGGGCGGTGCCCTTGCCGTAGAGCGGACCGACCGTGAGGTCGTACGACGACGTCGCCGCGTTGATCGTCGCGAACAGTCCGATCGTCTCGGTGCGGTCGATGGCGAGCAGCTGCGCCCCTGCAGACCGGATCGGAGCGGTGGCGTTGAGCGCCGAGGCCCGGGCGAAGGTGTTGACGACCGGCGGGAACGTGCTCAGGTCGTCGTAGCGCGCGAAGCCGCCGCCCAGTCCTGTGTCGCTCGCGAACACGGGGATCGACGGGGCGAGGGACGACTGGCCTGCGCGGCCCGAGTCGCGCGAGAGCTGCTCGTAGGTCGCGGCCTGGGCCGAGCCGGCGGCGGTTGCGAACAGGCCGACCGCGAGGGCGGCGGCGACGTGGTGGCGGGGACGGGTGGACATGGCTTCGACTCCTGAGGGCGCTGGTGGCCCGGGTGGATGCCGCTTGGACGGGCGGCTGGGACGGGCGGCTGGGACGACCCGAGTTTAAGGCAAGTTTACGTGCCTTTGTGACTTCATGTGAACGTGCGTTCACTTTGTCCGACGGGTGGTACCCGCCGGTCCGGGGCGGTGGTCTCGCGCCGGAATCCGGCCGTTCGCCGCGCTGCAGCGAAAAGCCTTCCCGCGACTGGCCGACGGGCCCGTCGCCCCCTATCGTCGTTCGCACCCCGCCCTCCGAAGGAGCCCACCCTGCTCGCCACCCCCGATCCCGCGGCCGCGGACGCCCGCCCCGAGCGTCGCCCGGCCATCGTCGTCGTCGACGACGAACCCGCCGTCCTCGCCGCCGTCGCCCGCGACCTGCGCCGTGGCTTCGGCGAGCGGTACCGCATCATGCGCGCCGGCTCCGGTGCCGAGGCGCTCGAGCTGCTCGGCGAGCTCCGGACCCGCGGCGACCAGGTCGCGCTGCTCATCGCCGACCAGCGCATGCCCGGGATGCCCGGCACCGAGTACCTGGCCAAGGCGCGGGAGATCGTCCCCGATGCTCGCCGCGTCCTGCTCACCGCCTACGCGGACACCGAGGCGGCGATCGCCGCGATCAACGAGGTCGCGCTCGACTACTACCTGCTCAAGCCGTGGGATCCGCCGGAGGAGCAGCTCTACCCGGTCGTCGAGGACCTCCTCACCACCTGGGAGTCCGGGGCGGCGCTGGAGTCCGGCGGGACCCGCATCATCGGCCACCGCTTCTCCAAGGACTCGCACGACCTCCGTGACTTCCTCGCCCGCAACCGCGTGCCGGCCCGCTGGCTCGACATCGAGCGCGACGGCGAGGCCCGCGAGCTCCTGAAGGTGATCGGCGTCGACGCCGACGGTCTCCCGGTCGCGCTCCTGGAGGACGGCACCGTCCTCGAGCGACCCACGGTGCTCGAGCTCGCCGACCACCTCGGCATCATCGGTCAGCCTGCGCTCGACCACTACGACCTCGTGATCGTCGGCGGCGGCCCCGCCGGCCTCGCGGCCGCGGTGTACGGCGCGTCCGAAGGGCTGCGCACCGTCGTCGTCGAGCGTGAGGCGCCCGGCGGCCAGGCCGGGCAGTCCAGCCGCATCGAGAACTATCTCGGCTTCCCGTCCGGGCTCTCCGGCTCCGACCTCGCACGCCGCGGCACCGACCAGGCCCGGCGTCTCGGTGCCGAGCTGCTCACCGTCGAGGATGCCGTCGGGTTGCGCGCCGAGGGCTCGGGCCGCTTCGTCGACCTCAGCGGAGGCCGCGTGCTCAGCGCGAACTGCGTGCTCATCTCCTCGGGGGTGTCGTACCGGCAGGTCGAGGAGCCCGGCTTCCCGGAGCTCACCGGTGCGGGCATCTACTACGGCGCCGCGATGACCGAGGCGCAGTCGTGCTCCGACCAGGAGGTCGTGATCATCGGCGGCGCGAACTCGGCCGGGCAGTCGGCCGTGTAC
>JAVHXX010000358.1 GCA_031119595.1 Patulibacter sp.
GAGCAGGAAGGTGCGGCGTGTCCCGGCGAGCGGGATGAGCGCGAGCGACGCGAGGAAGGTGCCGACGAGCGACCCACCGGTGGCCAGGGCCGACAGGCGGCCGGCCACCGACCCGGCGCGGGCGAGCGCGTCCTCGCCGTCCGAGTCGATCGCGCCGAGCGCCAGGCGCACCGCGTAGGGCGTGACCGCGCCGAGGAGCGCGAGCGGCGCGGCGACGAGTAGCAGGACGGCGACGAGCGACCCGAAGAAGCCGGGGGCGCTGACGTCGTCGAGGGCGCGGATGCCGACGCCGAGGAGCGGGACGGCGAGCACGGGGGTGAGCGCGAGCAGGGCGGCGCCGCCCAGCAGCAGCTGGTGCAGACGGGCCGCATTCGGACCACGGTCGGCCATGCGCCCGCCGAACCAGGCGCCGATCGCGAGCGCCACGAGCACGATCGCGATCGTGTTGGCCCAGATCACGGTGGAACTGCCGAACGCGGGCGCCAGCAGGCGCGCGGTCGCGATCTCGGCGCCGAGACTCGCCAGTCCCGACGTGGCCACGATGAGGCCGAGGGACGGTGCGTGGGGGCGCTGCACCCCCGAAAGCCTACGGCGTGACCGTCGCTCGCGTGGCAGGCGCGGGCGCGCCAGCGATACGCTCGGCGCGTGACCGATGGTTCCGACAGCGCTGCGCTCCGCGCGCGCGACCATGCCGTCCTCTGGCACCCGTTCACGCAGCAGCAGGCGTGGGCCGAGGAGTCCGCCCCGGTGATCGTCCGTGGCGAGGGCTGCGAACTCATCGACGCCGACGGCCGCCGCTACCTCGACGGCACCTCATCGCTGTGGTGCAACGTGCACGGGCACCGCCACCCGCGGATCGACGCGGCGGTCTCCGAGCAGCTCGGCCGCGTCGCGCACACGACGATGCTCGGCCTCACCCACCCCACCGCCATCGAACTCGGCGAGCGGCTCGTGGCCCTCGCGCCGGGCGACCTCTCACGCGTCTTCTACTCCGACACCGGCGCCGCGGCCACCGAGATCGCCCTGAAGATGGCCTTCCAGGGCCACGTGCAGGCCGGCGAGACCCGCCGCACACGCTTCGCGTACATCGAGTCGAGCTACCACGGCGACACCCTCGGGGCGGTGTCCGTCGGCGGGATCGAGATCTTCCACGAGCGGTTCCGGCCGCTCCTCTTCGACGCGATCAAGCTCCCCTTCGGCGATGCCGACGGCGCGGCCGCCTTGATCGCCGAGCACGCCGACGAGCTGGCCGCCGTGATCGTCGAGCCGCTCGTCCAGGGTGCCGGCGGCCTGCTCGTGCAGCCGGATGGTTACCTCCGCGCGCTCCGCGACGCCTGCGACGCGGCGGGCTGCTTCCTCATCTGCGACGAGGTCGCGACCGGCTTCGGCCGCACCGGGACGATGTTCGCCTGCGAACAGGAGGGCGTCGCCCCGGACATCCTCTGCCTCGGGAAGGGCATCACCGGCGGCTACCTGCCGCTCGCCGCCACGCTCGCGACGGACGCCATCTATGACCGATTCCTCGGGGGCGTCGACGAACTCAAGACGTTCTTCCACGGCCACACCTACACGGGCAATCCGCTCGGATGCGCCGCGGCGATCGCCTCGCTCGACGTCTTCGAGGAGGAGCACGTGCTCGAGCGCGTCGCCGACCGGGACCGCCAGTTCGGCGCGCTGCTCGACGAGCACGTCGCCTCCCTCCCCGGCGTGCACGAGATCCGCCGCCGCGGCCTCATGTGCGGCGTCGAGCTCCTGCCACACCCGGCGACCGCCCGCGCCGGCCACCAGGTGATCGTGGAGGCCCGCGACCGCGGCGTCCTGCTGCGGCCCCTCGGCGACATCGTCGTCCTGATGCCGGCGCTCGCGATCAGCGCCGCCGAACTCGAGCGGCTCGTCATCGTCACCGCGGAAGCGATCACCGCGGTGTCGGAGCGCCTCGGCGTGCCGTCGGTCCCGCGTCCCCTCGCCGGGCGGCGGATCCCTTCGTGACCGACGCCTCGGCCCAGCCGAGCGACGCCGCGCTGCGCCCCAGCGCGCTCGACCAGGCCTTCCTCGACCTCGAACGCCCGGGCTACCCGCCGCTCCACATCGGGTTCTCGGTCGAGATCGACGGCCCCGCACCGTCGACCGCCCTGATGCGCGCGATGATCGCCGGCGCGGTCGGCGCGACGCCCGAGCTCACGCGCCGGCTCGTCCGCGACCCGCTCAACGGCGCCCTGCGGTGGTTCGACGATCCGTGGTTCGACGCCGGCGGCCACATCGACGCGTTCGCCGTCGAGGACCTCACCGACCGCGCCGCGATCGACGCCCTCATCACCCGGCTCTTCGCGTCGTTCCTGCCGCGCGACCGTCCGCTCTGGCGGTTCCAGGCGCTGTCCGACGGCGAGCGCACGCTCATGGCCGGCCAGCTCCACCACGTCCTCGCCGACGGGTCCCGTGCGGTCGAGCTCGCCCTGCAGCTCGTCGGCGGGATCCTCAGCGATGACACCCCGACGGGCTCGCGCCTCCCCGACCCGACCCTGCTGGAGGGCGTGAAGTCGGACCTTGCCGGGATGGTGCGCGGAATGACCGATCTCAGCGTCATCGGCGACCTCTTCGGGAGCGCCCGGCCGATCCTCGAGCGCATCGCGGCGCCGAGCGGCCCGGACTACCGCGGCGACCGACAGATCGCGCGGAGCCGCGTCGACCTCGATCCGCTCCGCGACGGCGTGCGCGAGCAGGGCGGCACGGTGACCGCCGCGCTCGTCGTGGCCTGCGCGCGGGCGCTGCGCGGCACCGGCATCGTCGACGGCGACCGCACGACGGCGTTCGTCCCGCTCAACGCGCGCCGCGGGACCGATCCGCTCACGGGCGAGGCGAACCAGGTGAGCGTGATCTACGCGAGCCTGCCGTCGACCGGTGATCCGAAGCGCGGCCTCCAGCAGGTCACGAAGGAGCTGCGCGAATCACGCCACTCGGCGAACGCCCTCTCCGACCTCGGCCGCCGCGCCGACGATCTCCCGAACGTGATCCGCGCCCCCGTCGCCCGGGCGATCAGCACGCAGGTCTTCGCGCCCGTGATCGTCTCCTCGAACGTCGGCCCGCCGGAGGAGATCGAGCTGTTCGGGCGCCGCATCACGGGCATGTGGGGCTGGGCCCCGTCGCCTGCCGGCCAACCGATGGCGCTCTCGGCTGTCTCCTACGCCGGCGGCCTGCATCTCACGCTCGTGGGCGACACCGACGGCATCCCCGACGCCGCCGACACCCTCGCCCGCATCGAGCAGGAGCTCGAGCACTTCACGGGCTGAGGCACGCGCCCCCGCGGCCGGCGCGGGCCCGGGACCGAGTCACGTCACCGCAGCTGCGTGTTCAGGCCTCGCGGCGTTCGCGCTGCGCCGCTGCGGGCGCGCGTCGACCGATCGACGCGGCGATGCCGCCCCACAGGAGCAGCCCGGAGAGGCCGACGGCGAGCCACCACTCGGCGACGATCCGCTCGAGCAGCGTGGCGTCGAGGAGATCGACGATCGTGGCCGCCATCCACGCGCCGGGGATCCACAGCGCCGCACCGAGCAGCGCGGCACCCAGCGCCGCCCCGGGTCGGCGCCGGCGAAGGGCGAACGCCACGAGGCAGACCGCCGCGGCCACGAGCCAGAACGCCCACACCGAGAGCGGAGCACCCCAGCTCGGGTAGTCGTCCGGCCCCACGATCGCGACGCCCGGGATCGTGACCCCACGGGTGACGAGACCGTCGAGCGCGTCGCTCAGCGCGGGGATCGCGGCCCCGGCGACGACCGCGGCGCCGAGCCATCCGAGTGCGACGCGCACGGGCGGACGCGCGGAAGGTCGACGGGGCCCGTACGCCGTGACGGCGAGCACGACCGACGCCAGCGCGGCACAGACGAGCAACCAGCCGACGAGGCCGTCGAGATCGATGCCCGTCTGGAACCGGAGCGGGTGCTGGGTATGCGGCGCGCCCGTGGCGCGGAGGGTGTACGCGACGGAGGTCTGGCCGAGGCCGTAGCCGCGGTCGTGCGCGATGCCGAGCAGCAGCGCTCCGGTGAGCAGCGCACCCGCGGCGGCCGCGGCGCGGCGCAGGAGCGTGAGCCCGCCGGCGGCGAGCGCCACGAGCAGTACGACGTCTTCGACGAGGCGGGCGTTCGACAGGCCGCGCGGTGCGGGCAGCCCGGACGGCAGCTGCCCGCCACCGGCCGGCAGGGTGTCCCGAGCGAACGTCGACCACCCGGCATGGCTGATCAGCAGGGCGAGCACGGCGAGGACGACGCCGCCCACGAACACGCGCGCACCGTCCGCCCAGGGCGCGGCGAGCACGTCGCGGCGGATCCGTCGTGCGCGGAGCGCGACGCCGGCGCGGGCCAGGCCCCGCGCCTGCGCACCGACCGACCCGCCGGCCTCGATGAAGTCCAGCGCCGTGCCGAGCACCACCTCGCCGGTGTCGTGGCGATCCCGCCGCGGCCATGTGCGCAGCGCGATCCTGAGCGCGCGCGGCGTCGACGACGGGCTCATGCGAGGCCTCCGTCCGCAGCGACGCCACGCAGCCGCGAGCTCCTGGCACCAGCCGCTCCCTTGCGCGTGGGGCGCGCGGTACTCAGCGCGGAGAGCGTCGCCTCGAGCCTCCCGAGTTCCTCCTCGACCGCGTGACCACCGGCCTCGGTGAGCCGGTGGTAGCGGCGCTTGCGCCCCTCGACGACCTCCTCGCGATCGACCTCCACGAGCCCCTGTTCGACGAGCCGGTCGAGCGCGCCGTACAGCGTGCCGGCCGTGAGCGAGACCCGCCCCGCCGACAGCTCCCGAGCCCGCGCGGCGATCGCGTACCCATGCAACGGCCCCTCGCGCAGGGCGGCAAGCGTGAACAACGTGGGCTCCCGAAGGCTCATGCCCGCCACCATAGTACGTCTACCGATGCATCGCCA
>JAVHXX010000359.1 GCA_031119595.1 Patulibacter sp.
AACACGAACGAGATCAAGCCAACCCCGTCCCTGCACCCAGAACACGAACGAGATCGAGCCCACCCCACCCCAACCATCACGGGCACGCGCGGGACGGCGCGGACCCTCAGGGCCACGTCCCACGAGGCGGCCGCAGGTCAGGCGCGGGGTCGGGGGTGGGTCCCCCAGGGGCGGTTCAGCGACCGAATGTACGGTTCTGGCCGCCAGGCCATAACCGGACAGGCGGGCCCGCAGCCCAAGGGGACCCACCCCCGGCCCCGCGCCGTCCAGCACCGCCCCGTCCCGACAAACGCCCAGAACGACAAAAGCCGCCCCGGGTCATCGACCCGAGACGGCTTGAAGTCAAACGGTGGGCTGCGAGCTAGGCAGCAGCCTTGTCGCCCTCGACGGGCTCGACCGAGATGGTGCGGCCGCGCCAGCCGGTCGTGAACTGCACCTTGCCGGCGCGGGTCGCGAAGACGGTGTGGTCGCGGCCGAGGCCGGTGCCCTCACCGGCGCGGAAGCGGGTGCCACGCTGGCGGACGATGATCTCGCCGCCGGTGACGGCTTCGCCGGCGAACAGCTTGACGCCGAGGCGCTTGCTGTTCGAATCGCGGCCGTTCTTGGATGAGCCGAGGCCCTTCTTATGCGCCATGGATCTCCTGGATCGTGATGCGCGTGAGCTCCTGGCGGTGACCGGTGGTCCGCTTGTAGCCGCGCTTCGGCTTGAACTTGAAGATGCGGATCTTCTCTCCGCGCTCGTGGCCGACGATCTTCGCCGTCACCTTGGCCTTGGCGAGCTTGTCGCCGGCGAACGTGACGTCGGTCGAGCGGACGAGCAGGGGCTGCAGTTCGACCGTGGAGTCGACGTCGGCGGCGAGGCGCTCGACGAGGAGCTCCTGCCCTGCTTCGACGCGGTACTGCTTACCGCCTGTTTTGACAATCGCGTATGCCATGTCAGCTCTCTGAAGGTTTCGATGCGCCGCGGGACGCGGACGCGCGACGACGCACGCGGCGACGCCGCGGAGCAGGTGAGTCTACGGCATCGGAGTCGGCGGCGTCGGCTTCCGGGGTCGCCTCGGCGGAGTCCGGCTGGTCGGCGGCTGCTGCGGCGTCCTTGGCCTCGGGCGACGGCACCTCGGTGGTGCCCTCGCCGCGGTGCGGGAGGTCCTGGCCGGTGAGGGCCTCGCCGGCGGTCGGTTCGACGACCTCGACGGCCTGCACGGCGGCCTCGTCGTCGGCCTTGGCCTTGGCGTCGTCGGCCTCCTTCGCCGCGGCGGCCTCGGCCTCCTTCGCGGCGGCGACCTGCGCCTCGGCGTGGTCCTGGAGGTCGTGCTCGTGCTCGAGCGTGCGACCGGCGGCGAGCGCCGCGCTCGGGCGACGGGAGCTCGGGCGCGTGCCCTCCCCCGCGACGGGCGCATCGGCGACGGGGCTGCGGCGGCTGCGGCGGGCTGCACTGCTGGCACGGGAGGCGCTCGCCTCGGGGCCGTCGGCGAGAACGGCATCCGCGGACGTACGACCGGCGGACTCGATCCGCACGAGGCGCTTCTCGCCGATGAGCTTGCCGGCGCCGCTCACGGACACGATGTAGCCGTCGATCTTGGCGACGGCGCGATCCATGTCGTACATGTGCGGTTCGATGATGTGGACGAGGACCTCGTCGCCCTCGCGGAACGGGATCGCCCGTTCGCCGACCTCGTCGGCGGGGCCGGCCATGAGGATCTCCATGTGCGCGAGCGGCAGGCCCTCGGAGCCCTCGAAGTGGAAGCGCTTGCCGGTGGTCTCCTCGAGGTCGCGGAGCACGTGGCCGCCCTCGCCGGTGAAGACCTGGCTGACGCGCGGGTTCATCTGCACGAGGAAGGCCTCGTCGGACTTCTTCGCCTTGCGGGCGACCTCGCGGAGCTCGCGCTCGTGGTCGAGGGCAATGGTCTCCTCGGACCGCACGACGCCCTCGCCGTGGCAGGTCGGGCAGGGCCGCGTGATGATCTCGCGGACGCCCTCCGTCACGTTCTGACGGGTCATCTCGACGAGGCCGAGCTTCGAGAGCTCGGCGGTGTAGGTCTTGGTGCGGTCGAGCTCGAGCGCGGTGCGGAGCACCTTCAGGACGGCGTCGCGGTTCTTCGCGCGGGCCATGTCGATGAAGTCGATGACGATGATGCCGCCGATGTCGCGGAGGCGCAGCTGACGCACGACCTCCTCGGCGGCTTCGAGGTTGATCTTCGTGATCGTGTCCTCGAGGCGGGCCTGCTTGCCCTTGCCGACGAACGACCCGGAGTTGACGTCGATGACCGTGAGGGCCTCGGCGTAGTCGATGATCAGGTAGCCGCCGGAGGGCAGGTCGACGCGCTTGGCGAGCAGGCCGTCGATCTCCTCGTCGACCGAGTACTCCTCGAGCAGCGGCTTGCGGCCGCGGTAGCGCTCGACCTTGTCGGCGAGCTCGGGCGCGGTGCGCTGGAGGAACCCGACGAGGCGCTCGTACTGGGCGTCGTCGTCGATGAGGGCCCGCTCGAAGTCGTCGGCGAAGATGTCGCGGACGACGCGCACGGCGAGATCGGCTTCCTGGAAGACCAGCGACGGTGCGGGCGACTTCTTGACGCGCGCCTCGAGCACCTCGTGGAGCTTCTTGAGGTAGAGCATCTCGCGCTCGAACCCGGCACGCGTGGCGCCATGGGCAGCGGTACGGACGATCACGCCGCCGCCACCGGTGTCGAGACCCTTGATCTCGCGGCGGAGGCGCTCGCGCTCCTTGTCGTCGAGGCGCTTGGAGACGCCGGCGCCCTCACCCGTGGGGGCGTAGACGAGGTAGCGGCCGGCGATGGTCAGTTCCATCGAGAGGCGCGCGCCCTTGCTCTTCAGCGGGTCCTTGATCACCTGCACGGTGATCTCCTGGCCCGGCTTGAGGAGGTCCGAGATCTTCGGGCCGTTCGCGGGGCCGCGGCCACGCTTCACCTGTTCGACGCCCGGGAGCACGATCTCGTCGACGTGGAGGAAGCCGTTCTTGTCGAGGCCGATGTCGACGAAGGCGGCCTCGAGGCCGGGCAGGACGTTGTCGACCTTGCCCTTGTAGACGTTGCCGACGATCGACCGCGCGCCGCGGCGCTCGAAGTAGAGCTCCGCGACCTGGTATCCCTCGGCCGGATCGGCCTTGCGGCGGCGCTTGGGGGCCGAGGCGGAGCGTTCGAGCAGCGCGACGCGGGTTTCGCCCCGGTCCGCGCTGACGAGGACCTGTTTCTTCATCAGGATCCGTTCTAAGAAGTGTGGGTTTGGAGGCGAACCCGGGGGTCGCGCGCAATGCGTGCGTGAGCGTGCACGGCATGTACGAGCCCGAGTGCGACGAGGGTCGCGATCACGGACGAGCCGCCATAAGACAAAAGTGGAAGGGTCACACCGGTGATCGGCATGATGCCGAGATTCATCCCGACGTTTTCGAAGATCTGGAAGGAGAGCATCCCGATGATGCCGGACGCCACCACGGCTTCGTAGGTGGAGCGGGCCTCGATCAGGATGCGTAGCACCCTCCACAATAGGAGGGCGTACAGCGACAGGACCAGTCCGGCGCCCACGAAACCCCAGCGTTCGGCGATCACCGAGAAGATGAAGTCCGTCTGGTTCTCGGGCGTGAAGCCACCGGTCGACTGGCTCGAATCGTTGCCCTTGCCCGTTCGTCCACCGTTGCCGATCGCGATGGTCGCCTGGAGCTGTTGGTAGCCGTCGGTGGTGTCCTTGGCCTTCGCGGGATCGAGGAACGAGGTCAGGCGCTGGGTCTGGTATTTCGCCAGGACGGGCATGCCCGCCGCGGGCAGGACCCCGAGCGCGAGCACGATCACGAGCACGCCGCCGCCGGTGAGCCAGCGCAGATGCGCGCCGGGGATGCCGGCCACGGACAGCATGAGCAGCAGCATCGTCACGTAGACGAGCGCGGAGCCGAGGTCGGGCTCGGCCATGATCAGCAGGAGCACCGGGGCGGAGAGCCCGAGCACGCGGAGCGTGGTCGCCCAGAGGCCGATCTGCCGCTGCCGGTCGACGAGTTCGGCGGCGATCGCGAGCGCGTAGAGCACCTTCGCGAACTCCGACCACTGCAGCTGGATCGGGCCGATGATGATCGCGAGCTTCGCGCCCTTCGTGTCGGTGCCGAGCACGAGGATCAGGAAGAGGCCGATGAGGATCAGTCCGAAGTGCCCGTACTTGAGCTCGCGCATCCGGAGGACGTCGACCTGGGAGACCGCGACCATCCCGACCACGCCGAGGATCGCGAAGATCAGCTGGCGCGTCGCGAGCTCGGGATGGTTGCTGACCCCGATCGCGAGGTACGAGATCACGAGCAGCCCACCCGTGGCGAGCAGCAGGAGCGGGTCGAACCGCCTGACGAAGCCGCGGATCATTGGCTGGTGTCGTCGCCCTTGACGATCTCGGCGTCCGGGACCTTGAACCAGGTCTTGAGCATCTCGCCGACGATCGGAGCTGCGGTCGCGGCGCCGAAACCGCCGTCCTCGACCGTCGCCACGATCACGATCGGATGGGTCCGATCGGGCACGTACGCGGCGTACCAGGACTGGTCCAGGTGGCCGTTCTTCTGCGCGGTGCCGGTCTTGCCGTAGATCGGGTATTTGTCCTTCGGCCAGTTCTTGAAGACGCCGTAGGAGGTGCCGTCGGGAGCGTTGGCCGCGTCGAAGAGGCCTTCACGGATGGTCGAGAGTGCACCCGTGTCGGCCAGGTCCCACTGGTGCTTGGCCGGCCAGTTGAAGGTCTGGCGGAGCGCGCCGGAGGGATCCTGGAGCGCCTTCGCGAAGTGCGGCGTCACGATCTTGCCGCCGTTCTCGATGGCCGAATACATCACGGCGCTCTGGAGCGGCGTGACCTGGAGGTCGCCCTGGCCGACGGCCAGCCCGACGTTGTCGCCCAGCGACCAGTCGCG
>JAVHXX010000360.1 GCA_031119595.1 Patulibacter sp.
CCCCGAACACCATCAGTCGCACGGCCCGGAACGGGCCGACGTCGCGCAGGAGCGCCCGCCACACCCGCCGGCGCGGGTGGCGCTCCGGCGCGTGCATTCCCGGCGGCCCGAAGCGCTCGAGCTCCGCCTCGTGGGCCAGCCCAGCGATCGACGGACCGAGCTTGTCGAGCTCCGCGCGGATCCGTTCCGCCGACACGATCTCGAGGCGCTCGCGCATCCCGTTGATCGCCTCGCCGACCCGTTCCGCGGGGACGACGTCGAGCTGCGCGACGAACCGGGCGGCCCGCACCATCGACAGCGTCCCCCAGAAGTGCGTGTCGAGCTCCGCGCGGATCTCCTCATGGGTGGTCGCGGCACCGGCCGGCGGCGGCACGAGCCGCACGAGGACGTCCCCGAGCGCCGGGATCGGCGCCCCGCGGCGCGCGCGCCACGCCCAGTAGACGGAGCCGAGCGCGAAGAACCCGATGAGCACGATCCCGATGGTCTTGCCGTCGCCGATGGTCGGGGTCGCGTGCTTCGAGACCGTGTTGCCCGAGGCCTGCGGATGCAGCGGGTCCATGCCCTTGGCGATCATCGCGTCGGCGGCGGGCGGCGTCGGGTTGAACGGCACCCAGCCGACGCCCTTGAAATAGACCTCGATCCAGGCGTGCGCATCGGCGTCGCGCACCGTGAACACCCCCGGCTTCGTCTGCAGGCCGGTCGCGAAGCCGGTGGCGACGCGCGTCGGCACGCCGGCCATGCGCAGCAACAGCGCCGCCGCGCCCGCGAAATGCTGGCAGTAGCCGACGTGCGTGGTGGTGATGAAGTCCAGGAGCGGCGAGTTGCCGGCGGGCGGCGCGTCGAGCGAGTAGCGGAACGGGGCGCCGCGGAGGTAGTTCTCCACGTTCTCGACGACCTGCAGCTCCGAGTTCGCCGTCGACGACAGCTGGCTCGCGATGAGGATCGTCTTGCCCATCTCGGTCACCGCGAACTGCGGGGTGAGGCGGTCCGCCACGGACGTGACGGGCGTCGGGACGCCCTGGTTCGCCCCGAACACCGCCGTGTCGGTGGCGTACTCGTCGCCGGTGGGGATCGGGATGCCCTCGAGCTGCGACTTCGAGGCGGTCAGGCTCTGCGCCGTCACGTCGAACGACTGCCCGTCCCCGGGGTCGTGGTTCAGCTGGACGGCTTCGCCGGCGCTCCGCACCGTCGGCCCGGCGCCGCTCACCACGAGGACCCGTCCGGGCGACATGACTCGACGGTCGCGCAGCCCGAGGATCCGCACGCCGATCTTCGTGCCGACCGCACCGGGCTGCGTGAGGTCGTCGCCCTGTGACGACCCGAGCACCCAGCCGCGCCCGTCGAAGCGGTCGAGCACCTGCATGCGCCAGAGCGCGGGCCGGTCGGAGTCGATCTCGGCCATGTCCGCGCCCGTGAAGTCGTCCTTGATCGGGCCGTAGGTCTGGTTCGTGTTGAGCGAGGTGCCGTCGCTGCTGGATTGCGGCGAGGAGCCGCTCCCGCTGCCGCCGTTGCTGCTCCGCGCGTGCCGGGCGCGGTCGAGCGAATCCCATTTGTCCTTCGGTCCGATCGCCGTCGACACGACGATCGCGACCACGGCCACGGCGGCGATCGCGCCGAACGAACCGCGCAGGTTGCCGCGGGTCGCCCAGAGGAGCGCCGCGGCGAGCACGGCGCCGCCCTGCCAGGGCGCGCCGCCCGCGTGCGAGAGGAGCGGGATGCCCACCGCGAACGGGAGCGCGAGGAGGAAGAACGCCACCGCGACCGAGGCCTTGCCGGGCCGAGACGAGAGGTCGGCGCCGACGAGCCACGCGCCGCCCGAGAAGGTGAGCCAGGCGGCGAAGCCGGGCGCCTCGGCGGGCGATCCCGGGTACCGGAGCAGGTCGATGACGCCGTTACCCAGTGCGCTCGGGAACGCCGCCGACAGGGACTGGTCGGTGAGGAGCATCACGAGCGGCGCCCACACGATCCAGCACGCGCCGACCACCCACGGTCGCCACAGCGGCGCGATCGGCAGCCGGCCCGCCGCGACGAAGCCGCCGAGCGCGAAGATCGGGGCGATCCACAGGCCGCGGGCACCGAGCGTCGGCCACCAGATCGCGATGGCGGCCACCGCGACGATCACCATCGACGCGAGCCGCACGGGCGGCGCGCCGGCCGTCCGCTCGACCGACGCGTCGTCGAGGTAGTGCACGGTCGCGGTGCTCATGCGTCGGCCCATTCCCCGACCGCGATGACGCCCGGCGGCAGCACGCCGCGCGGGACGACGGCATGCGGCGGGGCGGCCGCGGCGTTCACGTGCACGGCCTCGCGCAGGTCGACCCGCGTGCCGCGCGCCGGGCCACCGCGCCCGAGCGACGCGAGGCGCCGGTGCAATCCGGGCCATTGGGAGACTGGGTCCATGAGGGTCGTCGGGGTGCGGTCGCCGGGCAGCAGCACGCGGCAGCCTCCGCCCCGCGCGAGGGCCAGCATCTGGCCGGCGGCGGTGCGCGCGGCCCAGTCGACCGCGGCCGGCGTGGGTTCGCCGGTCGTGTCGACGACGACGAGCGGCAGGTGGTCGCGGGCCGGCGCGAACGCCCGCTCCTGGAGCTCGCCGCCGCGGGCGGCGCTCTTCCAGTGGATGCGGTTCACGGGCGACCCGACCACGTAGGACTTGAGGCCGTCGGGTTCGGGATCGGAGGAGATGTCCATGGCCCCGCGGCGACGCCCCTGCGCGGCGGGTGCGGGCGACGGGAGCACGAGGATCTCCTCGGGCTCCCCGACGAGGATCAGGCGGGTGAAGAGGCCGAAGTCGTCACGGACCCGCAGCGGGGAGGCCTGGAGCACGTGCGGCCCGGGCTGGTTGATGGTCCACGAGACGGAGTGGGTGCCGACGTCGAGCGGATGCCACTCGCCGCAGGCGCAGAGCCGCTCGAGGCCGGCGGGCAGGCCACCGATCCCGGCGACGTCGAACTGCATCTGGATCGCCGCACCCTCGACCACCTCGTGCCGGTCGATCCGGCGCACGACGACGAGCCGCTGCATCGCGCGCTCGACGGCGAGGTACATGCCGAGGTACACCACGGCCAGGCCGATGGCGATGGCGAAGAGGGCCTTCGAACCGGTCGCGCTCGCGGCGAAGCAGAGAAGAACCGGCCCGAGGGCGAGTTCGATCCCGCGTCTCACCGGGCTGCGACCCGCCCGAGCACGTCGCTGACGACTTCGAGCTGCGCGTTCTCCTGCGCGGCGGCGATCGGCTGGATGCGGTGGGCGAGGACGGCGTGGGCGAGCGCCTTCACGTCGTCCGGGAGGACGTACTCGCGACCCTGCAGGGCAGCGCGGGCCCGGGCCGCGGCGAGAAGCTGGAGCCCGGACCGCGGGCTCGCACCGACGTCGGTGAGCGGATGCTGGCGCGTGGCACCGAGGAGCGTGACGACGTACTCGAGCAGCGGATCGGTGACGAGCACCTGCGCGACGGACGCCTGCGCGTGGCTGAGCTCCGCGAGCGTGGCGACCGGCGGGACGTCGTACGACGGGCGCTCGCGCAGCAGCGCGGTCTCCTGCTCGGGCGTCGGATAGCCGAGGCTCAGGCGCGCGAGGAAGCGGTCGAGCTGGGCGGGCGGCAGCGGGTAGGTGCCGTCGTAGCCGGCGGTCGGGTTCTGGGTGGCGATCACCGTGAACGGGCGCTGCAGCGGATAGGTGTGGCCGTCGACCGTCACCTGGAGTTCCTGCATCGCCTCGAGCAGGCCCGACTGGGTCTTCGGGGTCGCGCGGTTGAGCTCGTCGACGAGCACGACGTTGGCGAAGATCGGGCCCGGGTGGAACTGGAACGAGCCGGTGTCGGCGTGCCACACCGTTGCGCCGAGGATGTCCGTCGGCAGGAGGTCGACGGTGGCCTGCACGCGCGCGAAGTGCCCGTCGATCGATCCCGACACCGCACGGGCGAGCTGGGTCTTGCCCACGCCGGGATGGTCCTCGAGGAGCAGGTGCCCGCCGGCCAGGAGGGTGCACAGCACGACCTCGAGGCGGTCCGGGGAGATCTGCATGCTGCTGCGGATGCCGTGCCGCAGGCGTTCACCGAACGCGGCGATCTCGGCGATGGCAGCGATCTGGGGAGCTTGGGAAGGAGCGCTCACGTCCGGTTGCTCGGCGCGAGCGCTCCGGACTGTAGCCCCGTCAGAGCAGGCGGGGGACGCTGGCGCGTGCGGGCAGCGGGAGGACGCCTTCGCGCGGCACCACGAGCACCGGGCACGACGCATGCTGCATGAGCCGCTCGGCGACCCCGCCGAGGGCGATGCGCGTCGTCGGCCCCCACGAGCGCGACCCGCACACGAGCAGGTCGACGCGGGCGGCGAGCTCGCCGAGCACGTGCTGGACCGGCCCCTCGACGACATGCGCGTTCGCCGGGACGTCGAGCCCGGCGGCGAGGGTGTCGAGGCGCGACTGCACCCCGGCGAGGACCGAGGCGACGTGCTCCTGACGCGGGCGATCCGGCACGGTCGGCAGGCCGGTGAGGTCGATCGCCTGCACGATCTCGAGCCAGGCGTCGGCGGAGGCCGCCAGCCGCACCGCGTACTCCAGCACCCGCTCGGCCTCGGGGGACCCGTCGTAGGCGAGGCCGATGCGGTCCGGGCGGGTGAGGGCGTGGTCGGCGTACCCGCGCGGCGGCACGAGCACCGGGCACGGCGCGCCGTGGAGCACGCCACGACAGGTGGCACCGATGCGGATCTTCCCGACGGGCGTGTCGGTCGCGGGCCCGAGCACGAGCAGGTCGGCGTGCTCGCGGACGGCCAGGTGCTTGAGGTCCTCGGCGGGCGAGGCGTCGGGCATCGACGCGGTCAGGTCGCGGTCGTGCGGCACGAGCGCCGCAGCGGCGACGGCGTCGGCGTCGATGTGGTTCTCGTC
>JAVHXX010000006.1:0-16171 GCA_031119595.1 Patulibacter sp.
GCGGTGGCTCACGCACGGCATCGTCTTCTCGCCCGAGGGTGTGAGACTCTCCGCGAACATGCGCACGGTCGAGTTCCGGCCGAGCCAGATCGCGAGGATCGGCGCGGGCCCCGTGGGCTGCAAGCAGCTCTGCGTGTACCTGCACGACGGCGCGCACTGGACGATCCCGGGGTTCTGGATCGCGCAGACCACCTTCTGGCAGGGCGTGCGGGTGAAGCACGGGCACGGGCGTGCCCGGCCCGTGGTCGGCATCGACGGTGCGCCGCTGCGGTGCACCCCGGCCACCGCCGACATGGTCGGGGCCTTCCTCATGGAGCGGCTGCACGCGGTGTGCGTCGTGCCGGAGCCGGCCCTGAGCACGGTGACCGAGGCGGACCCGAGCTCCGCCGCAGTCCCTGACCCGGCGCCGGGCGTCGCCGACGGGCCCGCTCCGACCGACACCGCCGAGCCGGGCTCCCTCGCGGTCGTGACCCGTTCGGCCTCCACCGAGGTCCTCCCGACACTCTCCGGCCCGGTGGCACAGGGCTCCGAGGTCCAGCTCCGCTCGGAGCACCACGCCCGCGGGCTGGCCCGTCCGATCGCCGTGCTCGGCGGGCTGTGGGCGGTCTACCTCGTCGGCGTGTTCGTGTCCGCGTTCTCCCCGGCGTTCGCGGACATGAGCGACCGAGGTCTGACGATGGTCGGCGAGGGGCTGCTCGTGGGCGCGTTCCTCACCTTCGTCTTCGGTCGGCGCGCGATCGTGCGGTTCCTCGTCGGTCGCGGCGCGTCGACGCTGATCGGTCCCGAGGGGCTGCGGCTGCGCGACGCGGACCGCCCCAGGCACCTCTTCCCGCGGGACATCGTCGGGTTCGACGCCGTGCCCTCTGAGGTGACCGGCCTGCGCCTCGGGTCGCTACGGCTGACCACCCGCCGGATCGTCGAGATCCGGGTCTGGACCACCGACGGCGTCGGGTGGTTCCTGCCGGGGCTCGATCGGTCGGACGTCGGCGGTCGCCGCACCGGCATCCAGGCTCGCGGCCCGCACGGCGCGGCCTGGGCGCCGCTCGTCGACTCCGAGGGGCACGAGGTCGTGTGGGTCGGCGACCACGACGAGGCTTTCCTCCAGCTGCTCATGAACACGGTCGCCACGCCCGACACGGCGCCGGCCTGAGGCGCACAGAGCGCGGAACCCGAGCGACATCGGGTTCCGTTCTGGCGCGTGAACCGCCGCGGCGCGGCACCGCGCATGCCACGGTAGAGGGAGTGACCGTTGCCTCCCGCGCCCTGCCGACCATCCGATGGACGACCGCCGTCCCGGTGGTCGCCCTCCTCGCGCTCGTCCTGACCTGGGGCAGCCACCCGGGGACGCCGGTGCTGATCGTCGTCGGGGTGCTCCTCGCCGGCTCGACCCTCGCCGCCGTTCACCACGCGGAGGTCGTCGCCCATCGCGTCGGCGAGCCGCTCGGGTCGCTCGTGCTGGCCGTCGCCGTGACGATCATCGAGGTCGCGCTGATCGTGACGCTCATGGTGAGCGGCGGGAAGGACACCGGCACGCTCGCCCGCGACACCGTGTTCGCGGCCGTGATGATCACCTGCGGTGGCATCGTGGGTGCGTCGCTGTTGACCGCCACGCTGCGGAACCGGGTCGCCACCTTCAGTGCGGAGGGCACGGGCACCGCGCTCGCGACCGTCGGGACGCTGGCGGTGCTCTGCATGGTCGTCCCGGCGTTCACCACCGGCGCCCCGGGCCGCGAGTTCACCGGCGGGCAGCTCGCCTTCGCGGCCGTGGCGTCGTTCGTGCTCTACGCGTCGTTCGTGTTCGTGCAGACCATCCGGCACCGCGACTACTTCCTCCCGGTCGACCAGGCCGGCAAGGTCGTCGACCCGCAGGGCGAGGAGCACGCGGCGCCGCCCTCGGACCGCCAGACCGTGACGAGCCTCGGGCTCCTCGTCGTGGCGCTCGTCTCGGTCGTCGGGCTCGCGAAGATCGAGTCGCCCGCGATCGAGGATCTCGTCGAATCGGCCGGTGCGCCGCAGTCGGCAGTCGGCGTGGTCATCGCCCTGCTCGTGCTCCTGCCCGAGACCATCGCCGCGATCAATGCCGCGCGCCGCGACCGCGTGCAGGTGAGCCTCAACCTCGGCCTCGGTTCGGCGATGGCGAGCATCGGCCTGACCATTCCCGCGATCGCCGTCGCGTCGATCTGGCTCGACGGTCCCCTCGAGCTCGGACTCGAGCCGGTGCAGATCGTGCTCCTCTCGATCACGCTGCTCGCGAGCGTGCTCACCGTGGTCCCCGGGCGGGCGACGCTCCAACAGGCCGTGGTCCACCTCGTGCTGCTCGGGGCGTTCCTCTTCCTCGCGGTCAGCCCCTGAGGCAGGGCCGGCGCGATCAGCCGTAGGCGGCCGGATCGCCGGGGCAGTCGGCTGCGGGAAGGCCCGCGAGGCCGCACACGAACGGGCGCGCCCGGCCCTCGCGGTCGGCGAGGGCGCTGTCCCAGTGGTCCGCGACGCGGGTCGCCGGCGGCGGTGGTGGCGTGAGGAGGTAGAGCACGACGCGTCGGCCGGGAGCGGCGAGCGCGCTGCGCAGCGCCCCGCCGCGGGCGAACTGGGCCGACGGATCACCCGTGAGGCCGCCCTCGCCGGAGAGCCGCGGCGTGACCTCGGTGTCCCAGACCGGCGCCGGGGCCACGGCCTTCGCGAACCCGTCGAGCACCGAGAAGCCGCTGCCCGCGGTGAGGTCGCGGTACGGATGGATCGCCCAGGCCAGCGGTGCGACGCCGCCCGTACCCTCGACGAACGCGCCTCGCAACGTGAGCAGCGTCGCGAGGTCATGGTCGGCGAACTCACCGGCGAGCACGTGGTCCGCGCCGACGACCGCCGCCGCCTGGGTCCAGTACTCGCCCGCGCGGCGCGCGGCGCCGTTGCGGCCGAGGGCGGGCTCGAGGGTGAAGTCGGGGTGGTCGGGCTCGTTCCAGGCCGTGTACTGCAGCGCGGCGTTCGGGGCCGCCGCCGCGACGGCGTTCGCGATCTCGGCGAAGAGCTGGCGGTAGAGCTCGGGCGACGGGTACTGGCAGCGGCCGAGGGCCTCGCCGGCGGCGAGCGAGGTGCGTTCCTCGGGCTCGGGTCGGTCGCCGCTGCCGCAGGCCGTGAAGTCGTGCGACCGGATCGAGACGACGCCGGGCGCGCCGTGCTGCACGAGCAGCGCCGCGAAGGCCGTCAGCTCGGAGCGCTCGTCGTCCGTCGCGGAGGTCCGCCGGAGGGCGTCGATCGGGAGCTGCGTGCGCAGGATGGGCGTGCGGCCGGTGATGCGCTGCAGGCAGCCGAGCGCCGCCGTGAACGCGGATTGCTCCGGCCCGGGCTGTGCGAGCCGGGCCGGTCTCGGCAGGCCGAGACCGAGGGCGCTGTCGGCGGCAACGGTCGCGGGCGCGCAGGTCGAGGAGGGGAACCCGGCGATGTCGGCGGGCGTGGTCGGCGTGGTGCCGGTCGGCGGAGGCGTCGTCGCGGCGGCCGGCGATGACGACGGGGCCCGGCGGTCCTCGTCGCCCGTGGGACCGCTCGTCACGCCGATGGCGACCCCCACGAGGCCCACGAGCACCGTGACGAGGATGGCGACGAGCAGCCGGCCGCGGAGCGGCCCCGGCGCCGTGGGTGCGGGGTCGGGCACTCCCCCACCTTGGCGGAAACCGGCCGCCCTGTGCCCCGGCGGCACCGGTCGGACCGCCACGGTGGATCTGCCGCCCGGACCGCAGGTAGGCTCGCGCCATGGACCTGTACGACGGCGAGACCGTGCTCTTCGAAGGCCACCCGTCGTGGCGTTCGGCCCTGATCTTCTTCGTGAAGGGCTTCGTCCTCGCGGTGATCGTCGGTGCCGCGCTGTGGTTCGCGGTCGCCCACTGGGCCGGCGTCCTCGGACTCGTCGCGGTGATCGCGCTCACGATCGGGCTCAGCGTCCTGATCCGCTCGGCGACCGACTACGCCATCACGAACGAGCGCCTGCACATCCGCCGCGGCATCGTCTCCCGCAACATCCAGGAGACGCGCCTCGGGCGCGTCCAGAACGTGACCGTGAACCAGACCGTCTGGGAACGCCTCCTGCGCATCGGCCGCGCCGAGTTCGACACGGCCTCCGACCAGGAGAACGACTTCGTGTTCGCCGGGATCGCCGACCCGGACCAGGTCCGCGCGGCGGTCGACAAGGCCCATCGCCTCGCCGAGCAGCAGGCGGCGACCGAGCAGCGCGCCAGCGGCCAGCTCTAGGCCGGCCCCCTGGCGGGAGCCGGGCGAGCGCTCGCGCCTCTCGCTACTCCGTGTCGGCGACGCCGGGCGGCGACCCGAGGAGGTCTTCCTCCTCGGTGGCGTCCTCTTCGGCCTGGATGAGGCCGTGCTCGTCGCTCATCACGTCGTCGTCCTCGTCGGACTCGGCGCCGGTGTGGAACGCTTCGTCCTCGAGGTCGTCCTCGAGGCCGTCGATCTCGTCGCCGTCGATGTCGGCCTCGCTCGCGGGCAGGTCGGCGTAGTCGTCGTCGTCGACGGGCGCGTCCCAGTCGACCTCTTCGCCGGTGCCGTACTCGTCGTCCCAGGCATCCGCGTCGACCGGGCCGCGGGCGTCGTCGGAGCGACCACGGCGCTCGTCGGTGCCGCGGCGCGGGGTGCCACGCTCGACGAGGTCCATGATGATCGGGATGCCCGCGAGGCCGAAGCGCTCGCGCATGCGGTTCTCGAGGAAGTACGCGTAGTCGCGGGTGATGAGCTTGCGGCTGTTCACCTGGACCGAGAAGCGCGGCGGGCGCGTCTCGATCTGCGCGCCGTAGATGAGCTTGAGGCGGCGGCCACGCACGAGCGGCGGCTGACGGACCTGCGTGACCTCGCCGAGCCAGCGGTTGAGCTGGGGCGTCGGGATGCGGCCGTGCACGCGGTCGCCGAGGGCGAGCGCCTCGCGGATGAGGCGGTCGACGTGGCGGCCGGTGAGGGCGGAGCAGGTGAGGACCGGCGGACGCTGGCGCAGCTTGCTCGCCACGAACGCGCGCTGGTGGATCAGCTCGCCCTCGTCCATCGTGGTGATGTCCCACTTGTTGAGGACCAGCGCGGTGGCGCAGCCGGACTCCATCGCGAGCTGGGCCACGCGGAGGTCCTGGCTCGTGACGCCCTCGCTGGCGTCGCACACGACGAGCGCCACGTCGGCGCGGTCGGCGGCGCGCCGTGAGCGCAGGCCCATGTAGTACTCGATGTCGTTCGCGACCTTCGCCTGGCGCCGCAGACCGGCGGTGTCGACCAGGATGACCTCACGGCCGTCGATCTCGAGCTTGAGGTCGATCGCGTCGCGGGTGGTGCCGGCGACGTCGGAGACGATCACGCGGTCGCGGCCGATGATGCGGTTCATCAGCGACGACTTGCCGACGTTCGGGCGGCCGAGCAGCGCGAGGCGGATCGAGTCCTCGGCCTCCGGGTCCGGATCGGTGTCCGGGAGGAGTTCCACGACGCGGTCGAGGAGGTCGCCGGTGCCGAGGCCCTGCATCGCGGAGACGGGGATCGGGTCGCCGAGACCGAGGCGGTAGCCGTCGGCGGCGTACGGGATGGAGCCCGCGCTGTCGATCTTGTTCGCGGCGAGCACGACCGGGATGCCGCGGTTGCGCAGCAGCTGGGCGAGCTCCTCGTCGCCGGGACGCACGCCGGCCTTCCCGTCGAACACGAACACCGCGATCACGGCCTCGTCGAGCGCATGGGACGCCTGTTCACGGATCGAGCCGGCGATCGGGTCGAGGTCCTCGTTGTCGAGACCGCCCGTGTCGATGAGCGTGAACTGGCGACCGTTCCACTCGCAGGGGATCTCCTTGCGGTCGCGCGTGATGCCGGGCGTCTCGTGGACGACGGCCTCGCGCGTACCGCTCAGTCGGTTGACCAGCGAACTCTTCCCGACGTTCGGGTACCCGACGATTGCGACCTTGTGCACGCAGTTCAGGGTAGGGAAGCGCGTGGCCGCGGGCCGGGCGGTGGCATCGTGCCGGCCGGGACGGGCTCCTGCCGAGCGGCGCTGCGGGCCGGGGCGCGCCTCAGCCGGCGGGCGTGACGCGCTCGCGGGCGAGGTCCGCGATGCGGTCGACGACCTGCTCGATCGAGAGGCCGGTGGTGTCGAGGATGACGGCGTCGTCGGCGGCCTTCAGCGGGGAGGTGAGGCGGGTGCGGTCGCGCTCGTCGCGCTCCTGCTGCTGGGCGAGGATCTCGCGGACGTCCGCGCCGAGCTGTGCAGCGCGGCGCTCGGCGCGCTCGAGCGGATCGGCGTCGAGGAAGACCTTCAGCTCGGCGTCGGGCACGACGACCGTGCCGACGTCGCGGCCCTCGGCGACCCAGTCGCCCTCGGCCATGAGCTCGCGCTGGCGGGCGACGAGCCCCTCGCGGACCGACGGCTCGGCAGCGAGCTGCGACGCCAACGAGGTGACCTCCGGCGTGCGGATGAGGAGCGACACGTCCTCGCCGTCGAGCTGGACGGAGCCGTTCGCGTCGAAGTCGACGTCGATGTCGCCCGGGGCCTGGACGCCCCGGAGGGAGGCGAGGGCCGCGCAGCGGTACATCGCGCCGGTGTCGAGGTAGGTGTACTCGAGGCGCTCGGCGACGAGCCGGGCCACCGTGGACTTGCCGGCGCCCGCAGGGCCATCGATCGCGATCCGCATGGTCGGCAGATTAGGCGACGCATGCTCGGCGGGGGCGCCCCGCAGCTTGCGCCAGAGCGCCTTCGGCGTCATCCCGAGGTGCCGCGCGATCAGGATCGCCGCCACCACGCCGCCGGCGTCGGCGCCGACGATGAGCGTGAAGCCGACCGCGGCCTGCCAGCCGTTGCCGCCACCGGCGGTCGAACCGACGAGGCCCCACCCGAGCGTGCGCGGGATCGAGCCGACCGCCGTGCCGACGGCGATCTGCCAGCGCTTGAGGCGCGTGAGGCCGGCCGCGTAGTTCAGGGGCGCATCCGGCATGGCCGGCATCAGGCGGAACGCGATCACCGCGACGGCGCCGTACCGGTCGAGCCAGGCGGTCATCTGGCCGAGCCGCGCCCCGGCGAGCTCCTCGGCGGCGGAGCGGCCCATGTGCACACCGATCTCGCGGCAGATCAGAGCGCTGACCACGGCCCCGCCGAGACCGACCGGGATCCCGAGCCACGGTCCGAAGAGCAGGCCCGCGCCGATGGCGAAGACCGGGCCGGGGACGAACACCGCGCCGAGCGCGCCGGAGATCAGCATGTAGATGATCGGGGCGAGCGGCCCGGTGCCCTTGAGCTCGTGCTGGAGGTCGCGCGGGTTGAAGTCGATGATGCCGCCGAAGGCGACGGCGATCCCGACCGCGATGATCACCCCGAAGAACAGCACCAGCCGGCGGATCGCCCGGTGCTTGACGGACCGAGCGTGCTTGGCGCGCGCGTCGTCGAGATGGAGCATGCTGCGCGGCTAGCGCGACCGCAGTGCGGCGAGGTCGTCGAGGAAGGTCGGATAGCTCACGGCTGCGGCTTCGATGTCGATCACCGAAACACCTTCCTCCGACGCTAGCCCTGCGAGCGCGCCAATCATCGCCATCCGGTGATCACCGCGGCTGTGGAGCGTGCCGCCGCGCAGTCCACCGGTGCCCTCGACGATGAATCCGTCGTCGGTCGGGGTGATCTTGCCGCCCAGCGCGCCGAGTTCCTCGGACACCGCCGCGATGCGGTCGGTCTCCTTCACGCGCAGCTCCTGCGCGCCCTTCACCGTGGTGATCTCCCCGAGCTCGGCGAAGCAGCCCAGGAGCGCGACGAGCGGGAGCTCGTCGATCGCGAGCGGGACCTCGTCGGCGTCGACGGTGGTGCCGCGCAGCGGTCCGTGCGACACCGACAGCGTGGCGGTCGTCTCGGGCGTGGTGTGTGGCGTGCCGGGCTCCTCGACCGGCCCCTCGATGCTCGCACCCATGCGGCGGGCGATGTGCACGAAGCCGGCGCGGGTCCAGTTCATCGAGACCTCGTCGACGTCGACCCGCGACCCGGGCACGAGCAGCGCCGCGGCGATCGGGAACGCCGCGGAGGACGGATCCCCGGGGACGGTGAGGTCGCCGGGGCTGATCAGCTCGGTGGTCGTGATGGAGATGCGGTCGCCCGAGCGGGTGAGCGGCGCGCCGGCGGCGACGAGCATCCGCTCGGTGTGGTCGCGGCTCGCCACCGGTTCGACGACCGTCGTCTCGCCGTCGGCGAGCATGCCCGCGATGAGCACGCAGCTCTTCACCTGGGCGCTCGCCATCGGCAGCGTGTATTCGATCGCGCGGAGCGTGCCGCCGGTGACGTGCACCGGCGCGAACTTCCCGTCGGTGGCCTCCAGGCCGGCGTTCATCTGGGCGAGCGGTTCCATCACCCGGCCCATCGGGCGCTTGCGGATCGACGCGTCGCCGTCGAGCGTGGCGGTGAGCCCGGGGATGCCGGCGATCCAGCCGACGATCAGGCGCAGGAGCGTGCCCGCGTTGCCGACGTCGATCGTGCCGGCGGCCGCCTTCAGGCCGCGCAGGCCCACGCCGTGGATCACGACGCGGTCACCGTCGCGGCGCACGTCGGCACCGAGCGCCTCGATCGCGCCGAGGGTGGAGAGGGTGTCCTGGGCGACGAGGTAGCGATCGATCGTCGTCGTGCCCTCGGCCATCGCGGCGAACAGCGCGCTGCGGTGCGAGATGGACTTGTCCGGCGGGCACAGCACGCGGCCGAGCAGCGGCGCACCGACGGGATCGATGCGGGTGGTCGTGGGGTCGGCGGATGCGCTCATACGACGCCCTCGTCCTCGAGCGTGACCTGCGCAGCGCCGCGTTCACGGCGGGCGTCGTCGAGGCGCTCGCCGCCGACGACCTCGATCCCGAGCTCGGCGAGCAGCGCCAGCGCCGCGCCGGACTGCTCGAGCGGGCACCACAGCGCGACCATGCCGGTCGCGCCACCGGGCAGCGGAGCGACGGACAGGTCGGCGATGTTGACGCCCTCCTTCGCGAAGGCGAGGGCGAGCTCCGCGATGGCGCCCGGGCGGTTCGGGACGACCGTGCGCAGTTCGACGAGCTCGTCGCCCGTGAGGGCCTTGTCGACGATCAGGCGGCGCAGGTCGGCGGTGTCGGCCTGCCAGGTCGTGAGGTCCTCGTTCGCCTGGATCCGGTCGCGGATGTCGGACAGGCGGGCGATCACGCGGTCGAGCTGGCCCGCGAGGGCATCACGGTTGGCGGAGTAGATGCCGGCCCAGAGGGTCGGATTGGCACCGGCGACGCGGGTCACGTCGCGGAAACTCGGGCCGGTCGCCGGGACGGCCTGGTCGTCGCCGCGGGCCTCCCCCACCTGCTCGACGAGCACGTTCGCGAGGACGTGCGGCAGATGCGACACGGTCGCCATGAGGCGATCGTGCGTGGCGGCGTCGATGGTCGTCGGGCGGGCCCCGATCTGGCTGACGAACCGATGGACCTGCTCGAAGCGCGTGCCGTGGCTGCGCTCGTGCGGGACGAGGTACCACGTGGCGCCGTCGAAGAGGTCGGCACGGGCGTGGTGCACGCCGGCGCTCTCGGACCCCGCGAGCGGGTGCCCGGCGACGAGGCGGCCGTCGTCGCCGGCCGCGTCGATGACGGGCCGCTTCACGGAGCCGACGTCGGTGACGGCGCAGTTCTCCGGGGCGGCCCGCAGCACCTGTTGGATCACCGCAGGCATCTGCCCCATCGGCGCCGCGACGAGGACGAGGTCGGCTTCGGCGACCGCGGCCTCGAGGGTCGGCGCGGTCTCGTCGATCGCGCCGACGCTCACGGCGGTCGCGAGGGTCGCCTGGGACGGATCCCACCCGACGACGCGAACGTCGTCGAGGCGGGCCCGTGCGGCCAGACCGACGGATCCGCCGATCAGCCCGACGCCGATCAGCGCGATCCGCATGCTCGGTCTCGGTGGTGCGTGGTCGCCGGGCTAGGCGACCGAGATGGTCTTGCCGGCCAGGGCGGCGGCCTGCTCGACCTTCTTGACGTACTTGCCGAACTCGCTCAGTCGCAGCGCCTGGGGCCCGTCGCAGACGGCCTCCTCGGGGTGCGGGTGCACCTCGACGATGATGCCGTCGGCGCCGGCCGCGGCCGCGGCGAGCGACATCGGCTCGACGAGGTGGCGCTTGCCGGCCGCGTGGCTCGGGTCGACGATGACCGGCAGGTGCGTGCGCTCCTTGAGGACCGGGATCGCGAGCAGGTCGAGGGTGAAGCGGTAGGCGTTCTCGAAGGTGCGGATGCCGCGCTCGCAGAGCATCACGTTCGTGTTGCCCTCCTTGAGGATGTACTCCGCGGCGAGCAGGAGCTCGTCGAGCGTCGACGAGAGGCCACGCTTGAGCAGCACCGGGCGGCCGGCCTTGCCGAGCTCGGTGAGCAGCGTGTAGTTCTGCATGTTGCGGGCGCCGATCTGGATCACGTCGGCGACCTCGAGGACCGGGTCGAGCTCGCGGAGGTCCATGAGCTCGGTGACGATCGGGTAGCCGGTGATGTCCTTCGACTCCTGCAGGAGCTTGAGGCCGTCGCGGCCGAGCCCCATGAAGGAGTACGGACCCGTGCGGGGCTTGTACGCGCCGCCGCGGAACATCGTCACGTCGATGCCCTGCTCGACGAAGTACTCGGCGGTGCCGACGGTCTGCTCGCGGCTCTCCACGGTGCACGGACCGGCGATGAGCGCGAAGTGGTCGCCGCCGACCTTGCGGCCGCCGATCTCGAAGACGGAGCTGCCGGTCTCGGAGAGCTGCGTCGAGGCGAGCTTGTAGGGCTTGGCGATCGGGACGACGCGGTCGACGCCCGGATCCTCCTCGAGGCCGAGGTTGGCGACCTTCTCGTCGTGCTCGGTGTCGCCGATGGCGCCGATCACGGTGAGGGTCTCGCCCTGGCTCACGTGCGGACGGGCGCCGGTGCCGGTCACGCGGTCGATCACGTTCTGGATCTCACCGTCGGTGGCGGTCGGCTTCATGACGATCATCATCGGGTTTGGGTCCTTGGGAAAAGAAGAGAGGTGCTGGTGCGGAACTGTGGGTATGCGGCACTCGGAAGCTGCACCGCGCGCGCAGTTCAGCGCAGCGCGGCGGTCCCGAGTACCCGGGGAAATCGCCAGCCCTGATATCGCAAGGGGCGATGCGTGATGTGCATCGTCGTCGCCATGTGCGAGCAACAGCCTAGAGGACTGTCGCGCGCGTTTGCCCGCTGGCGTGTCCGGATCCGCCCGCGCCCGGCCGCCGCGCGGCGTCGCTCGCGGACCGCGCACGCGAGCCGGGGGGCGGCGGAGTGCGGATTCACGCCCGAGACGGCTGCGATCCTGGCGCCATGCCGAGCGTCTACGTCGCGAGCCCGTACGGCTTCTCCCCGGCCACCCGCGGGTTCTACGACGACACCCTCCTCCCCGCCATCGCCGCCGCCGGCTGGACCCCACACGACCCGTGGGCCGACCTCGACGGCTCCGTCGAGGCGAGTTTCCGTGACGCCGCGTGGATGTCGGCCGAGTCGCGGCTCCAGGCGCTCAAACAGATCAACCGCAAGCTCGGCGAAGCCAACGAACGACTCATCCGTACCGCCGACGCCCTCCTCGCGGTCCTCGACGGCGTCGACGTCGACTCCGGGACCGCCGCGGAGGTCGGCTTCGCCGCGGCCCTCGGCAAGCCCGTCGTCGGGCTCCGCCTCGACCTGCGCCGCACCGGCGACAACGACGGCGCGGTCGTGAACCTGCAGGTCCAGCACTGGATCAGCGACGGCGTGTGGACCACGCTCGACGAGGCCGTCACGGCGCTCGTGAACGTGGGCAAGCGCGGCTGACGCTGCGGTCGCGGTCCCGACCGCGGCGGCGACTCAGTCGGTCGCGAGCGTGTCCGTGAGCGTCGCCCGGCCGTAGGCGACCGTGGCGCCGCCGGCGATCGCCAGGAACAGGAAGAGGATCGCCGGCGAGCCGTAGAGCAGCGATCCGATGCCGGCGAGCAGGAACACGCCGAAGTTGCCGCCGAGCCAGATCACGGCCGAGATGGTGCCGCTGAGTTCCGGCATGCGGCGCTCGGCGATCTCGAGCAGGATCGGCAACGCCGGCACGAGCAACGCGCCGACGATCGCGAGCAGCACCGCGAGGATCGCGAGTGGCGGGTTCACGGCACAGAGCGCGGTCGCGATGCTCGCGACGGTGAGCGCGGCCAGCAGCAGCTGGCGCTGCTTGCCGGTCTTCGCGGCCCACGTCGGCGCGAACGCCGCGACGATCAGCCCGGCAAGCACCATGCCGTCGACGAGGAGGTCGGCGTGGTCGGTCGAGACGTGCCACGGCTTGAGCGCCGGCTGCATCACCTGCAGCAGCGTGCCGAACACGCCGAAGCCGCCGAAGGCGAGGAGCGCGAGCACGCGGACGCCGCGGTCCTTCAGGACGCGCCGCAGGGCGCCGGCGCCGACGTCGTCACCGAGGTCGTGGGCCGTGGTCTTGCGCACGGCGAACGCCATCCACAGCGCCGCGACCGCCCCGATGATGCCCTGCGCGACCACGAGATCCGTGATGTCGCTGCCGTCGACGAGGAGCACCGGCATCGTGTAGCCGACGAGCACGCCGACGAAGAACCCGACCGACCCGGCGGCGATCCCGGCCGGCCTCTGCTCGACCGGCAGGTTCGCGCGGGCCACGACGATCAGGCCGTTGAGAAGGACCGGCTGGGCGATCGAGATGATCACCTGACCGGCGAGCGCCGCACCGTACGTGTCCGAGCCGGCGCGCACGAGGCCGCCGAGCCCGGTGAGGAGGGCGCCCGCGATGAGCGTCGATCGCGGCGACGCGTCGAGGAGGCGTCCGATCGGGATCGCGAGCAGCACGTAGAGCAGCGGGTAGACGTTGGCGAGCCACGTGATCGCGCTCGCCGACACCCCGAAGTGCTCGGCCGAGCCCGTCGCGATCGGCGAGTACGTGAGCCAGAAGACCTGGGTCACGCCGGCGACGGTCGCGTTGGCGACGACCGGCATCCAGCCGCCGAGGCCGCCGCGCGGACCGGCGCCCGCAGGAGATGGTGTCGCGGGCTCGGTCATCGTCATCGGCGAGCGTCAGTGTGCCAGAACGGCATCGAGCAGGCGCCGCTGCTCGTCGGGGGTGCCCGTGGAGATCCGCAGACGCCCCGCTTCGCCGAGCGCGGTGCCGGCGCGGACGAGCACGCCCGCTTCGCGGAGCTTCGCGACGAGCGCCGACTCGGCCTCGGTCCGCGCAGCGGCGCCCAGGCCCGCGACGCCCGGCAGCTGCGCCCAGACGAAGTTCGCCTGGGCCTCGCTCACGTCGAATCCGGCCTCGCGGAGACCGACGGCGAGCTCGTCGCGGGCGGCGAGCTGGGTCGCCACGCGGCGGTCGAGGATCTCGGGCCGGCGGAGCATCGCCACGGCCGCGGTCTGCGCGAGGTGGTTGAGGTAGAACGGCTGGCGGATGCGGTCGGTCGCCTCGACGAGCTCGACGCTGCCGAACAGGCCGTAGCCGACGCGCAGCCCGCAGAGGCCGTGGGCCTTGGAGAAGGTGCGCAGGAGGACGACGTTCTCGAGCTCGTCGACCAGGCCGAGCAACTCGCGCGGCCCGCAGATGTCGGAGAACTCGACGTAGGCCTCGTCGATGAGCACGCAGACGTCGCGGCGTACCGCGCGGGCGAAGTCGATGATCTGCTCGGCGGGGAGCGCCGTGCCCGTGGGGTTGTTCGGGTTGCAGACGATCACGAGACGGGTGTCGGGCGTGATCGCCGCGAGCAGGGCGCCGAGGTCGTGGGTGTCGGCGTCGAGCGGGACACGGATCTCGTCGGCGCCCGTGAGCTGCGCGAGCATCGGATAGACCGAGAACGACGGCCACGCGTAGACGAGGTTGCTGCCGGGCTCCAGGAGCGTCTGGCCGAGTGCGATGAGCAGGTCGCAGGAGCCGTTCCCGAGGCCGATGCGGTCGGCCGGCACGCCGGTGAGACCGGAGAGTTCGCCGCGGAGCTCGGCGGCGCCCGGGTCGGGGTAGCGGTTGATGCCGGAAGCGGCCTCGGCCACGACCGCGGCGACCTCGGGATCGAGCGGCTGGAAACCCTCGTTGCTGGCCATCAGGGCGACGGAATCGGGCAGGCGGTAGCCGCCGGCCTTCGGGTACTCGGCGACGCGGTCGAGCAGGGCGGCGTACCGCAGGCCGGTGCGGGCGGGCGAGGTCACTGGGGATCCTCCAGGTCGAGGCGCAGCGCGCGGGCTTCGTGCAGGTAGACGTGCCGGGACTCGTGGCCCGCGGGCGCGTAGGCGTGGAGCATGATCCGGACCGCCATCGGCAGCGAGCCGGGCACCGGGATCTCCTGGGTGCAGAGCAGCGGGACGTGGTTGAACCCGATCTGGCGGGCGGCGACAGCCGGGAACTCCGCGTCGAGGTCGTGGGTGACCGTGAAGATCGCGCTCACGCAGTCGCTGATCTCGAGGGCGTTGCGCTCCATGATCTGCCCGAGCAGTTCGGCGGTGCGGGAGAGGATCGCCTCGCGCTCGTTCGCGACGACGCTCGTGGCGCCGCGCAGCGCGACAAGGCGCTGGCTCGCCCAGGCAGGCTCCTCGGAGGTCGGCGTCGGCGGGGCGTCAGGCACGAGGCGTGATGTTACGAGAGCAGCGCGCCGGTGGCGACGCCGGTCCCGGGAGCCGGGCTCACGGGCGGCGGCGGCTGCGTTCTTCGCGGTAGGCGCGCTCGGCAGCCTGCTTCTCGGCCGACCGCTTCGCCTGCGCGCGGCGGCCACCCTGGCCGGTCTCGCGGATGTGCTTTCCGGTCTGCTCGCTGATCTCGTCCTTCGCCGACTCGGCGAGGCGGCGGAGCTGGTCGACCTCCTGGGCCTTGAGCCGGCGCACGCTGCCCTCGTGGAGGTGACCGAGCTCGAGGGTGCCGAAGCGGATCCGCTTGAGGTCCTTCACCGGGTGGCCGATCGCCTCGCACATGCGGCGGACCTGGCGGTTGCGCCCCTCGCGGAGCGTGATCGCGAAGTGCGCCGGGCCGTGCTGCTCGGCCTCGGCCGGGAGGGTCCAGCCGTCGTCGAGCTCGACGCCGCGGCGCAGGTGCTCGACGTCGCGGCGGGAGATCGGCGGGTGCGCGATCCGGACCTCGTAGGTCTTGGGCACCTCGAACGAGGGGTGCGTGAGCTTGTGGGCGAGATCGCCGTCGTTCGTGACGAGGATGAGCCCCGACGAGTCGATGTCGAGACGACCCACCGGGTAGACGCGGCCCGCCTCGGGCGGCGCGAACTCCGTGACGGCCATGCGGCCCTGCGGATCCCAGCTCGTCGACACGACGCCGACGGGCTTGTTCACGGCGTAGACGACGGTGGCGACCTCGTCGAGCGAGCCGACCGGCTCGCCGTCGACGAAGACCTTCATGCCGGGCTCGACGAAGAACACGGGCGTGGTCACGAGCGACCGGTCGACGCGCACGCGGCCCTGGACGATCAGATCTTCCGCCGCGCGGCGCGAGGCCACACCGGCGTGCGCGAGGTACTTGGCGAGACGCATGCCACACCGAGAGTACGCAGGCGCGGCGGGCCGGGCGGCGCGGCTCCGCCGGGCGGAAGTCGCCTCGGCGGGTGGCGCGGCGTGGGCCGCCGTAGACGCCGGTCGCGTGGCCCGGCGCACGGAACCCCTGCAACGGCGCGCCGCCCTGTCACCATGGGGGCGTGGATCTCAAGCTCCTCCAGGAGACGCTCGACGACCTCGGCGAGCCCTCGTACCGCTTCGACCAGGTCTGGGGCTGGACGGCGAAGGGCGTGCAGTCGTACGACGACATGGGCAACGTGCCCCTCGCCGTGCGCGAGGCGCTGACCGAGCGCGTGCCGTTCTCGACGCTCACGCTGACGAACCAGCAGGAGTCGCAGATCGACGGCACGGTGAAGGCGCTGTTCCACACCACGAAGGACAACCGCCCCGTCGAGGCGGTCCTCATGCGCTTCAAGGACGGCCGTCGGTCGCTCTGCCTGAGCTCGCAGTCCGGGTGTCCGCTCACGTGCACCTTCTGCGCCACCGGCAAGATGAAGTTCGGCCGGAACCTCACCCACAGCGAGATCCTCGACCAGGCTCTGCACTTCCGGCGCATGAGCGAGGTCGACCACGTCGTCTTCATGGGGATGGGCGAGCCGATGATGAACATCGACAACGTCCTCGAGACCTGCCGCAAGCTCCCGGACGTGGGCGTCACCAACCGCCGCACGGCGATCTCGACCGTCGG
>JAVHXX010000006.1:16181-25979 GCA_031119595.1 Patulibacter sp.
CGACGCGCGTGGCCAAGTCCACGCATACATCGCGCTGGAAGCCGGGCATCGAGCGTCTCATCGACGAGACGATGCCGGTGCGCCTGGCGCTCTCGCTCCACGCGCCCGAGGACGAGCTCCGTACGCAGATCATGCCGGTCAACGAGCGCTATCCGATGGAGGACGTGCTCGACGCGTGCCGCCGGTACGGCGAGAAGACCAACCGCGACGTCTTCATCGAGTACGTGATGCTCGAGCACACGAACGACGAGCTCCACCACGCGCACCAGCTCGGCCGCCTGCTCGACCCGCGCCGGTTCAAGGTGAACCTCATCCCCTACAACCCCACGGGCTCGATCTACGACGCCTCCTCCCGCAACCAGATCCAGGACTTCCGCGACGTGCTCGAGACCTACGGACTCCGCACCACCGTGCGCGTGAACCGTGGACGCGACATCGACGGTGCCTGCGGGCAGCTCGCCGCGAAGGCCCTCGCCGACGCCGGTGACGACGGCGCCGAGGATGCCGCCGCCGCGGCATTCCTGAGCGACGCCGCCTGAACGGACCGCAGCGCCTCCGTTACGGTTGGCGCGTGAAGCGCTCCGTTCGTCCGGGTTCCAGGCGGGCCATCGTTCGCGCCGCCGTCATCGCGGTCGCGGCCGCGGGGCTCACGGCGGTCCCGGCTGCCGCCGCGTCGGCCAAGCTGACGGCGTCGCTCGGGGCGTCCTCGGTCGCCGCCGGCTCTACGACCACTCTCTCGGGCACGGTCAGGCCGGCGGCGAAGCGCACGGTGCGGCTCGAGGTCAAGACCGGCAAGCGTTGGACGGTGGCTGCGACGACCGTCTCCTCGAAGAAGGGCCGCTTCACGCTCACCGTGCCCGCAAAGTCGACGGCCGCCGCCGGATCCCTGAGCGTGCGCGCGAACGCCCCCGGCAAGGGCAGGGCGAAGGCCGTCGCGAGCCGGCCCGTGACGCTCACGGTGACCGCGAACGTGTTCCCGCCCTGCTGCAAGACGACCGCGCCGTCGTCCACCCCGACGCCCGCTCCCGTGCCGGCCCCGACGCCCGCACCGGGCCCGGCGCCGGTCACTACGGCGGCGTCGGCGAAGTCCTCGTTCCGGGCGCTCTACGTGCTCGCCTCCGATCAGACCGTGGATCCCGCGAAGGCGGCCGCGATCGCGAACGACATCGCCGTGGTCGACGCCTGGTTCGGGACCCAGACCGACGGCCATGTGGTGCCCCGCTGGGTTCGCGACGCGGCAGGCGCCGTGCCGATCACGGTCGTCACGATCCCGCAGCCGGCCGCGAGCTTCGCGACACGTCCCTTCAACGCCACACGCGCGCTGCTCGACGCCGCAGCCCCGACGCCCTCGAACCAGAAGACCGTCGCGTGGTTCGACGTCGGCTCACCCGACGGGTGCGGGGTGACCGGATCCGGCGACACGATCGTGTTCGAATCGGCGTGCGACATCCATCCGAGCACCGCCGACACGTGGCCGTTCGGGGCGACCTACCTGGCCGCCCACGAGATGACGCACAACTTCGGCGCCGTGCCGGCGTGCGCGCCGCACCAGGGCAACGGCGGCCACGTGATCGACGACCCACGTGACGTGCTCTACGCCGGTGCCGGTGCCCGCGACTGGGACCACCTCATGCTCGACCCGGGCCACGACGACTACTACGACACCGGCCGCGCGGACTGCCCCGGGATCGAGGGCAGCCCCTTCTGGACCGCGACGAGCGACCCGCTCTCGTAAGCCGGTCACGCGGCGCGGCGCGGCTCAGCCTCGACCGTGCGGCTCGTCCCAGTCGATGATCGGGCCGAGCGGCACGACCCCGGTCGGGTTGATCGACGGGTGCGTCACGTAGTAGTGGCGCTTGATGTGGTCGAAGTTCACCGTCTCGGCGATGCCGGGGTACTGGTAGAGCTCGCGCGTGTAGGCCCAGAGGTTCGGGTAGTCGACGATGCGCCTGAGGTTCGTCTTGAAGTGGCCCACGTAGACCGGGTCGAATCGGAAGAGCGTCATCACGAGGCGCCAGTCCGCTTCGGTGAGCTGGTCGCCGGTGAGGTAGCGCTTCTCGGCGAGGATCCCCTCGAGCCAGTCGAGCGAGTCGAACAGCTTCGTGACGTTCTCCTCGTAGGCGGCCTGCGTCGAGGCGAAACCGGAGCGGTACACGCCGTTGTTGACCGTCTCGTAGATGCGCTCGTTGAGGGCGTCGATCTCCGGGCGGAGCGGCTCGGGATAGAGGTCGACCTCGGGGTGCTTCGCAACGGCGTCGAACGCGCTGTTCAGCATGCGGATGATCTCGGAGGACTCGTTGTTGACGGCCGTGTTCGTCTTCGTGTCCCAGAGCACGGGCACGGTCACGCGGCCGTCGAAGGCCGGGTCGGTGAGGGCGTAGCCCTCGGAGAGGTAGGTCCACCCGTGGAGCGGGTCCGGCTCGCCGGTCGCGGCGGATCCGTCTCCGAACCGCCAGCCGCGCTCGTCGCGGATCGGGTCGACGATGGTGACGCCGATCGCCTCCTCGAGCCCCTTCAGCTTGCGGACCACCAGCGTGCGCGACGCCCACGGGCACGCGTACGACACGTACAGGTGGTACCGACCGGCCTCGGGCGGGAACTCGGCGCCGGGCTCATCGCTGACCCACCGGCGGAACGCGCTCTGCTGCCGGACGAAGTTGCCGTCGTCGTCGGTCTCCGCCTTGAACTGCGCGAGCTCCTTCGCTCCACTCATCGCCGCACTCCGCCAAAGTCGTTGCTCATGCAACGACCATAGCGGCACGGCGCCGGAAGCCGTCCACGACCTCGACGGGTGGCGTGCGGCGCAGCGCGGCCCTCGCGGTAGGCTCGCCCGCATGCGTGCTGCCGTGTTGCACACCGTCGGGCTCGAGGGCCCCTTCGCCGCGTCGCGGCCGCTGGAGGTCGAGGACCTCCTGCTCGACGAGCCGGGTGTAGGCGAGGTGCTGATCCGCATCGAGGCAGCGGGCCTGTGCCACTCGGACCTGTCGGTCGTGAACGGCCAGCGGCCTCGTCCCGTGCCGATGGCGCTCGGACACGAGGGCGCCGGGGTGGTCGAGGCGGTCGGGCCGGGCGTGTCCGACCTCGTCCCCGGCGACCGCGTGGTCACCGTCTTCGTCCCGAGCTGCGGCACGTGTCAGCCGTGCGCCGAGGGACGCCCGGCGCTCTGCGAACCCGGCGCCGCCGCGAACAACGCCGGCACGCTGGTTGACGGCCACATCCGCCTGCGCCGGGCCGACGGCACCCCGGTCAACCACCACCTCGGCGTCTCGTGCTTCGCCGAGCAGGCCGTCGTGCACCGCAACTCGCTCGTGAAGGTCGACGCCGACCTCCCGCCCGAGCAGGCCGCCCTCTTCGGCTGCGCGGTCCTCACGGGCGTCGGCGCGGTCGTCAACACCGCACACGTCCAGGCCGGCGAATCCGTCGCGGTCGTCGGCCTCGGCGGCGTGGGCCTGAGTTCGGTGCTCGGTGCCGTCGCCGCGGGCGCGCGCCGGATCGTCGCCATCGACCTCGATCCCCACAAGCTCGACCTCGCGCTCGAGCTCGGCGCCACCGACGCCTTCAACGCCGCCGATCCCGACTGCGCCGCGCAGGTGAAGGCGGCGACCGGCGGTGGCCTCGAGCAGACCTTCGAGATGGCCGGCGCCGTGCCTGCCCTCGAACTCGCCTACGCCGTCACGAAGCGCGGCGGCACCACGACGACGGCCGGGCTCTCCCACCCCGACCGCCACATGGCGCTGCAGCACCTGTCGCTCGTCGCCGAGGAGCGCACGCTGCGCGGGTCGTACATCGGCGGCGCCGTGCCGGTCCGCGACGTGCCCCGATACATCGAGCTGTTCCAGCGTGGGCGGCTCCCGGTCGACAAGCTCCTCTCCTCGGTGCGGCCCATCGCCGACATCAACGAGGCCATGGACGACCTCCACCACGGCCGCGTCGTGCGGCAGGTGCTCGTCCCGTGAGCGACCGCCCCGCCCCGCCCTCACGTGCCCGCGCCGACTACCCGCGGTTCACACAGTTCCGCACGCGTTGGATGGACAACGACCAGTTCGGTCACCTGAACAACGTCCTCTACTACTCGTTCTTCGACAGCGCCGTGAACGAGACCCTCATCGCCGAGTTCGGCTTCGATCCACTCGCCGACCCCGAGGTCTTCTACGTCGTCGAGACGGGCTGCAGCTTCCACGCCGGCGTGGCCTTCCCGGGTCTCCTCGACATCGGCGTGCGCGTCGCGCGGCTCGGCGGGAGCAGCGTCACCTACGAGATCGGCGTCTTCGCCGAGGGCGCCGCCGAGGCGGCCGCCACGGGCCGCTTCGTCCACGTGCGGGTCGACCGCGAGACGGAGCGACCGGTGCCGTTGCCGGACGACGTCCGCGCGAGTTTCGGCCGCGTGTACGGCGTCTAGGAGGGCTACCGGCCGAGGCCCTGCGCCGCGTCGTCGGGGCAGCGCAGCACCACCGAGAACGACCCCCGCGTCGGCATGCCGTTCGGCTGGAGCAGGCGCACGAACAGGACCTTCGCGTCGCCGGAGGCGCTCGTGTCGACGTAGGTGTACGCGCTCCCGCCGGCCGCCGCATCGGCGGCATCGGGCGTGATCGGCGCATCGTCGTCGTCGAGCCGCCGGGTGACCGCCGCCGCGCACAGGCTCACATCCCGCGGGAAGGCGACGTCATAGCCGACGTCGTTCCCGGAGCCCCACAAGGTCACCGTCGCAGGCTGCGTCTTCGCGGTGGCGAGCACCTTCGGCGCGCCGCCTCCACTGCCGTCGATCACGGCCCAGTAGCCGAGGGGCTCGGCGCCGTCCGCGCCGGTGGCACCCGTCGCGCCCTTCGCCCCGGTCGGACCTGTCGCGCCGGCGGCGCCGGTCGCACCCGTCGCTCCGGCGTCGCCCTGCGGTCCGACCGGTCCGATGGGACCGGCAGGGCCCGCGGGTCCGGTGGCGCCGGGTCCGCCGGCAGGCCCGGTCGCGCCGGTCCGTCCGGTGTCGCCGGTCTTGCCCGCGAGCGCGGCGCGGCCCGTGCGGGAGATGTCGGACGGACCGATGGACCCGTCCTTGATGTCCTTGCCGGTGATGGTGCCGTTGGCGATGTCGTCACCGGTGAGGAGTCCGGCTGCCCACGCCTGCGACACCCCGCCGCTGACCAGCGCCACGAACGCGAGCGCGAACGCCGGGGACGGCGCACGACGGCGCCCGTCGCGGGCGCGGAGCGCGGAAAGGGGGAGCCGCATGGCGCGAACCTACTCCCCGCGACGCCGCCGCGCCACCGGCGGGCGATCGCCTGCGCGGCGCGCCGACACGCCGCGAACCCTCAGGTCCCGCCGCCGAGGACCCGACCCTGCGCGGGCGCTTCCGCGCCGCGCCTGGGGTACCCGTCAGTCCGTCTCGGGCTCGACCGGCGTGGACGCCGTCGTGGGCGCATCGACCGGATCGGCCCCGAGCTCGCGAGGCTCGGGCAGCTCGACCGCCGGCCCACCGCCCGGGGTCCCGCTCCGGGCGCTGCCGGCACGCAGCAGCCGCTCGCGGAGCTCGTCCTCTTCCTCGGGATCCGGATCCCAGGTCGAGGCGTCGGGGAGTTGGCCGAGCGAGTCGAGGCCGAAGAGCCGCAGGAACAGCGCGGTGGTCCGGTAGAGCACGGCACCGAAGTCGGAGCGGCCTGCTTCCTCGATGAGGCCGCGTTCCAGGAGCGTGGCCGTCGCCGAGTCCGCGGCGACACCACGGATGCGGGAGATCTCCGGTCGGGCGACCGGCTGCAGGTAGGCGACGATCGCGAGCGTCTCGGCCTGCGCCGCGGTGAGCGGCGGGATGCGCTGCGTACTGAGGAGCGTCCGCGCGGCGGGCTCGCAGATCGGGTCGGTGCCGAAGGTGATCCCACCGGAGACCCGTTTGAGGATGAGGCCGCGTTCGCCGGGGGCGTAGGCGTGGTCGAGGATCGCGATCGCGTCGGCGACGTGCTCCTCGGTGGCGCCCGTCGCCTCGGCGAGCCGCGCGACCGGCACCGGATCCGGACTGAGGAAGAGCAGTCCCTCGATCACTCGGGCGAGCGTCGGGGCGTCGTGGCCCTCGCTGCCCTGCGCGGCGGCCTCGGCCGCCTCGGCGGCGCGCTCCGCCTCCTCGCGCTCACGGCGGACGTCGCGCTCCCAGTCCTCGTCGCTCTCCCAGGTACCGTCGACGGCGGCATCGACCGGCGCTTCCGGCGCGATCGCGGCGGCGTCGTCGGCCGCCGCGGCGTCGTCGGCGTGGCGGTGGATCGGGCCATGCGGCTCGAGGCGCCGTGCCGCCGTGATCCGGTCGCCGGGTCCGGCGTGGGCCTCCTCGGCGAGGACGCGGTCGACGTCGTGTTCGTCAGGCGGGGTCATGCCGCCATCCCCAGCGATTCGATGGTGATCGGACCGAGGGGCTCGTCCTGGTGCCAGGTCGCCTCGCCACGCTTGTGGAGCTCGAGCAGTGCCCACAGGGTGACGGCGACGGTCACGCGGTCGGCGCCGTCGACGACCTCCTCGAAGTCCATGCGGCTCGCACGCCGCAGCATGCCGCGCAGATGCGACAGGCGCTGCTCGACGGTGACCCGCGCCACGGCGACGTGGCCGAGGTCGATCGTGCGCGGCATCTTGAGCAGGTCGCCGATGGCGCGGCCGAGCCTCGCGGGCTTGTAGACGCCCGCCGGCAGCTCGCCCGACTGGACGTCGCGGAGTTCACGGGGCAGCGGTGCCTGGCGATAGCGCACACCCCACTCGCCCGCGAGCAGCTCGCGGAGGTGCTCGGCGGCCGAGCGGTAGCGGCGCGCCTCGAGCATGCGCCGCACGAGCTCCTCGGCGGCCTCCTCGGGGCGAGGTCGTCGTCCTCGGCGCCGGGCTCCGGCGGCAGCATGAGCCGCGACTTGAGCTCGAGCAGGGCCGCGATCAGCACGAGGAACTCCGTCGCCGCGTCGAGGTCGAGCTCGCCGCGCGCCTGGAGGACGTCGAGATAGGTGACGATCACCTCCGCGAGCTGGATCTCGAGGAGGTCGACCTCGTCGCGGAGGATCAGCGACAGGAGCAGGTCGAACGGCCCCGAGTAGCTCTCGAGGTCGAGTTCGATGTCGGCGAGGAAGGCCACGGGGGCCCGCTCAGGCCTTTCCGGCCCGCACGCCGCGCGGCACGCCGACGCCCATCGCCTCGCGGACGTCGCGGAGGGTCGGCTCGGTGAGCTCGGCCGCACGCTCGGCACCCTCGGCGAGGATCCGCTCGAGCGCGTCGATGTCCGGACGGAGCTCCGCGTAGCGCTCCTGGAGCGGCGTGAGCTCCTCCTGCACGGCGGCGAGCGCCGCCATCTTCAGATCGCCGTAGCCGCGGGCGTCGGCCATCGACGCGACGGCCTCGTCGATCGAGATGCGCTTGCTCGCGGCGAGGATCTCGAGCAGGTTCGAGACGCCGGGCTTCTCGGCGCGGTCGAAGCGGATCTCGGTCTCGGAGTCGGTGACGGCGCGCTTGAACTTCTTCTCGAGCGCCTTGCCCTCGTCGAGCACGTAGACGGTGCCCTCCTCGGACCCGGTCGAGGTCGACATCTTCTTGTCGGGGTGCTGGAGGTCCATGATGCGCGCGCCGACCTCGGGCGTGCGCTGCTCGGGCACGGTGAGCAGGCCCGGCTCGCCCTTCTCGCCGGAGCCGAGCTCGGGGGCGAAGCGGCGGTTGATGTCGCGGGCGGCGTCGCGCATGAGCTCCAGGTGCTCGCGCTGGTCCTCGCCGACCGGCACCTCGGCGCCGCGGTAGGCGAGCACGTCGGCGGCCATGAGCACCGGGTAGTACAGGAGGCCGGAGGAGACGAGATCGCGCTGGGCCTGGGACTTGTCGCGGAACTGGTGCATGCGCTCGAGGCGCCCCTTCGGGACGACCGCCGAGAGCAGCCACGTGAGCTCGGTGTGCTGCGGCACGTCGCTCTGGCGGAAGAGGATGCACTTCGCGGGGTCGAGACCGGCCGCGAGCAGGATCGCAGTGGTGTCGTAGAAGCGCTCGCGCAGCTCCTTCGGGTCGTAGGCGATCGTGATCGCGTGGAGGTCGACGACGCAGTAGATGGCCTCGTCGCCGGTGGCCGCGGCGCGGTCCTGACCGTCGACGTACTGGCGGATGGCGCCGATGTAGTTGCCGAGGTGTTTGCGGCCCGTCGGCTGGATTCCGCTGAAGATGCGCACCCCACGAGGATAGGCAGCCGGGCGGCGCGACCGACCTGTCAAACGGGGGATCCGGCTCTCCCCCGGAGGTTGTCCCTGGACGTTGCGGGATCTACGGTCCTGCCCATGCCGACCCGTTCGCCGACTCCGGACCCGTCTCCCGCGATCGACGCGCCCGCCCACGCCGCGGACACCACCCGCTGGTTGCGGCGCGAGCCTTTCCCCGCCCGCTTCGTGGCGCTGTGGCTCGGCTTCATCGCCGTGTGGTTGGCCTTCACGACCGCGTTCGCGCTCTTCGCCGGCGACTCCGGCAGCCGTGCGGCCGCCTGGGCGATGGTGGCGTTCGGGGTCGTGTTCGGCCTGCTCGGCCCGGGAATGTCGCGCGGGGTCGCGGTCGGCGTCGATCAGGCGCAGCGTCGCATCAGGGTCCGCCGCGGCCGGTCGGGGCTGCTGGCCCCGCCGGTCGATCGCGCCGCCCCGTTCTCGGCGATTACGGACCTCGAGGCCGTGCAGTCCGCACCGTCCTTGACGGTCGGCCGGCTCGATCCCGACGAGTTCAGCTCCGGGATGTTCACGGACACGACGACGCGCAGCCCGTGGTCGAGGTCGTGGAGCCGGGTCTTCGGCGTCTCCGCCTCGATGTCGCCCGCCTCGGTCGACGGCTTCGGCACCGGGTCGACGCCGTGGCAGCTCGTCGCCACCCTCGCGACGGAGCCGCTCGGCCCGGCGACGTTCGACGGCCTCCAGGAGATCCGTCCGGCGGCGACCTGGCCCGACTCCCCGATCGCGTTCGCCGGCGCGGCCGACGAGACCGAGGCGCGTGCCCTGCTCGCCGAGTACGCCGCGCTGTTCGGCGTGCCGGCGGACCACGTGCGCGTCACGCGCCTCGACGGCACCACCCACCGCGTCTCCTAGCCTGCGGGGTGGGGCGTTCCGTGCGCGGGCGCCGATCCATCGACCGCAGGAGCCGACCATGGCCACCGCAACGTTCAACGGCGAGGTCATCGCCGAGTCCGACGACACCATCGTGATCGAGGGCAACCACTACTTCCCGCCGGGCAGCGTGAAGCCCGAGGCGCTCGTCGACTCGAGCACCACGAGCGTGTGTCCGTGGAAGGGCACCGCCTCCTACAAGACCGTCAGCGTCGGGGGCGAGCAGGCCGTCGACGGCGCCTGGTACTACCCGGAGGCCAAGGACGCCGCCAAAGAGATCACCGGGTACTACGCCTTCTGGAAGGGCGTCGAGGTCTCCGGCTGACCTCGCGCGGGCCGGCGGTCAGGCCGCCGGCACCTTGATCCAGAAGCGGGAACCCTCGCCCTCGATCGAATCGAAGCCGACCTCGCCCTCGTGGGCGCGCATGATCTCGCGCACGAGCGCGAGGCCGAGGCCGGTCCCGCCGATGCGGCGGGTCTCGGAGCTGTCGACGCGGAAGAACCGGTCGAAGATGCGGGCTTTGGACTCGTCCGGGATGCCGACTCCGTGATCGGAGACCGCCACGGTGACGGAGCCGTTCTCGCGGGTCGCCTCGACGGTGACGTCGCCGCCGTCCGGTGAGTACTTGATGGCGTTCGACAGGAGGTTCGCGAAGGCGCGGCGGAGCCGGTCGGCGTCGCCGACGACCTGCAGCTGTTCCTGCCGGGCGGCCTTGAGCTGGAG
>JAVHXX010000361.1 GCA_031119595.1 Patulibacter sp.
GTGGTCCCGTCGGTGAGGACGGTGCGGTCGTTGAGGGTGGCGACCTGCATCGACTGCCCGCCGCCGTACGACTCGCCGTACGCACCCACGCGGTTCGGGTCGATGTCGCCCTCGTCGGCGAGCACGCCGAGCAGCCGCTGTACGTCGCGGACCTCGTACGCCGAGTCGACCATGTGCACGTACCCCTTGGCACACGACGCCGGTTTGGGGTCCGGGATCGCCGGGCCGCACGATCCGCCGAAGCCACGGTCGGTGATCGAGAAGACGGCGTAGCCCATCTTCAGGAAGCGCTGGGCGTAGTTGACGTCCGAACCGAGGATCTTCGACCCGCCGTACCCGTGGAACACGGCCACGACGGGGAAGTGGCCGTCCGGGCCGGTGGTCGGCGCGGGCGGGAACGACACCGCGACGTCGATCGGGGTGCCGTCGAAGCTCGGGATCGTCGAGATGTTCTTCGGGAGGCCGTCGCCCTGACACCAGCGCTGCCCCGCGGTCGAGTCACCCGCCGGACGGACCGTGCAGGCGAGTGCGCCGTAGAAGATCGCGGGCGCCGACGCAGCGCGGGCGGGCGGCGCGAGCGCGCCGCCGAGCAGGGCGACGAACGCTCCGAGGACGAGGGACAGCTTCATGGTCGGGACCGACCACGCGAGGACGCGTCCCGTCGGAAGCCGACACCGTACCGACGCGCCACATCGAGCGCCGGTGCGTTGCGCAAGCTGGCGGGGCTGCGCTCGCGGGCGACCCGGACCCCGCACACTGAGGTTCTCCCGGGTCGCCCTTGGTGAGCGCGCGTGCAGCGCGCAGGCCTGCTGCCTAGTGCTTCGGCGTGAACTTGCGGGTGGTCCCGAGCTGGTGCTTGAGCACGCCCGTGGTGAACGTGGTCGTGAGCACGACCTTGCTTCCCGGATGCTTCTTCAGCAGGGCGCGGCGCGACTTGCTGATCGTGATCTTGATCGTCTGGGGACCAGGCGCGAGCACCGTCTTCACGGCCGCACCGAGCTTGTACCGGTGCGTCTTCTTGCCCTTCTTCGCGTCGAGCGAGAGCGTGTAGTTCACGGTGCCGGCCTCAGGGAGCGAGTCGGTGAAGGTGATCGACGACCGCGACGACGTGACCTTCGCGCCCTTCGGCAGGTGCCCGAGCAGGGCGCGCGCCGCGGTGTCCGTGAGCGCGTCCTTCGCCGGGACCACCACGGGGGCGGGCGTGTTCGCGACGGGCGTCGAGACCGTGCCCCCGGTCGAGGGCGCCGTCACCGGGCCGGTCGACGGGATCAGGTCGCGGGCGAGCGTGTAGCCCGCGGGCAGCACCTTCTCGGCCTGCGTCTGCACGAGGCCACCGGCGGCACCGGCCGCGTCGACGGTCGGGATGCGCAGCTGCAGGTTCGACACGGTGACCGGGTTCTGGCCGGTCGCCGGGCGGGCGTACGGCGCGTCGCTGCTGAGCAGCTCGAGCTTCACGACGTGACCGGCCGCCACCTTCCAGGCCTGCGGATGCAGCTGGAAGACCTGCTTCGTGGTCGAGCCCACGCCCGTCGGGCGGTAGATGCTGCGACCGATCAGGCGCTCGGTGTTCGTGGCCGGGTTCACGTCGAGGAGGCGACCGATCACCTGGTCGTTCGGACCGGTCACGCCGAGGTCGGCGACCACGGTCGACGCCCCGAGGATCGTGTAGCCGCTCGCCGGCGCCGGTGCGGTCGAGTAGATCGCCGCGCCGGAGGTGTCGGTCGACGGGCCGGTCGTGCAGACCGTGTCGGTGCTGCCGTTGTAGGTCGTCGCCGGCGAGGTGCCGGGCGAGATCGTCTGGGCCGCCGCGCCGTCGACGCGGACCTCACCCTGCGACATCGCCGCCCACGAGGTGCCGTGGTAGGTGGCGCCGTTGGTCGGGACGCCGCCCGGGTCGCAGGCGCTCGTGGCCACCGTCACGCCGCCGACCGGATCGGCGACCGGCGCCGACGACTGACCCTTGACGTACTTCGCGAACCACGCGCCCTCGGCGAGGTAGAGCGAACCGACGTCGCCGGTCGGCGGGTTGCCCGCCCGCGGCGGGTGCCCGTAGTTGAGGTCGTAGAGCGAGACCGGGGCGTTCGGGTGCAGGTCGCGGATGCGGTTGTAGATGCGCACGCCCTCGTCGACCGGGAAGAGGTCGTCGTTCCAGCCGTTCGTGATGAGCATCGGGGCCGGCGCGACCGACGAATCGATGTTCGCGGCGCCGTGGTTGACGAATTCCGCCATCTGCTGGGCGGCGAGCGCCTGGCCGTCGTACGGACCGCCGGTGTCGTTGAACGCCTTCCAGTCCTGGATGTCCGCGGCCGGATCCGGGAAGCCCGTGCCACTGGTCGGGGCGTAGTAGCCCGGACCACCGGGCGGGTTCGGGTTGCCCTGGCTCGCGGGCAGCGCGCCGTAGTAGAGCTGCTGGTTCCAGAACAGCTTCTGGATCCCGAAGCGGCGGTCGCCGGCCGGGCCCGTGTAGGGGTTCTCCGCGGCGTAGTCGAGAGTGGAGCCGTTCGGCTGGAGCGACGCGATCAGATCCGACCAGGCGTACTCGGGGATCGCCGCGGCGATGTGCATCGGCAGGCCGCCGGGGCTCGTCCACGGCACGAGCGTGCCGTCGGGCAGCTGCGTGCGGTTGTTGAGCGTGGCGAGCTGCATCGACATGCCGCCGCCGTAGGAGCCGCCGTTGGCGCCGATCCGGTTCGGGTCGATGACGCCCTCGTCGGCCAGCTGACCGAGGAGGTACTGCACGTCACGCACCTCGTAGGCGTTGCTCATGAGGTGGATGTAGCCCTTGTCGCACGCCGGCGGCTTGCTCGGGACGTACGCGCCGCACGAGGCGTAGAAGCCGCGGTACGAGATCGAGAACACGGCGTAGCCCTGCTGGAGCCAGCGCTGCGCGGTGTTCGTGTCGGTGGCGAGGAGCTTGTTGCTGCCGTAGCCGCTGAAGATGCCGACCACCGGGAACTTGCCGTCGGTGCCGGAGGCCGGTGCCGGCGGGAACGCCACGGTCACGTCGATCGGTGTGCCGTCGAAGCTCGGGACCACCGAGGCGTTCTGGGGCTGGCCGTCGCCCTCGCACCATCGCTGCCCGGCGGTCGCATCGCCGGCGGGGCGGGTGATGCAGGAGACGGCTCCGTTGAACACGGTCGTGCTCGGGGAGTCCGCGAGGGCCGGGGTGGCGAACGTCAGCGCTGCGGCGATGACGCCGAGGACAGGGATCGGCTTCATGGATGGGTCCTTTCGCGGCCGAGCCGGCGCCCCCTGAGAGAGTCGGGGCGCCGAGCGCGAGCCGACGCCATTCAACCCCCGCGCGGAGTGGCGCTGGGGCGAGTCTGGTCGTTTGTCCAGAAAGGTGGCGCGTCGATATCCGTGATGGCTGGCACACGCCCGAATGCGCAGGAGATGCAGGCACGACGTGGTAGGGCGCGTCGAGCGACCCGTGCTGTGACGGTTCGCGGGGACGCCGGTCCGGGCACGTCGATAGCGTCGCGGTCCATGACGTGGCGGAGCCGATCCCTGGTCGTCGCTCTCGCCGCGACGGCGGGCCTGTCGCCGACGGGCACCGCGGCCGCCGCGACCACGCCGCAGGCGACGAGCCCTGCGGCGCCCCGGACCGCGCCCGCGCTGCCGACCCTCCACGCCTTCAGCGTGGTCCACGGTTCCGGCGCCGACGCCCGCGTGAAGCTCACGGCCGCACAGCTCTGGCAGACCACCGACGGCCTCGGCGTGACCGTCCAGCTGCGCCGGCGCTCCGGCCTGACGACGGGGTCGAAGATCTGCGTGACCTTCGGCGGCTCGGCGGTCCAGCCGCCGTGCTTCCGCAAGGAGCGGTCCGGGTGGCGCCTCACGATCGGGCACCGGGTCGCCGGGGCCGTGGCGCTCGTCGGCCGGCACGGCATCACGACCGAGCTGCCGCTCAGCACGCTCGGCCTCGCCCCAAGCCAGACGGTCCGCTGGTCGGTCGCCTCGGCCGCGCACGCCTGCAAGGGCGGCGGCGCCCTGCCGTGCAGCGACCGCATCCCGTCGGGAACGCGCACCGTCACGAACCGTCTGTGGACGCCCGTCGCGACGGGCTGCGCCGATGCCGGTGCCCGCGCGTTCACCGGCGGCCCGGCCACCCGGCACGAGGTCGCCATGACCTTCGACGACGGCCCGTCCGAGTACACCGCGCAGATCCAGGCGATCCTGCGCAAGGCCGGGATCCCCGCCACCTTCTTCATGATCGGGCGGCAGATCGCCGGGCACGAGGCCCAGCTGCGATCGGAGATCGCCGACGGCGACGAGCTCGCCGACCACTCCTGGAGCCACGTCGACCTCGGCGGCGGCGGACCGCTCGCGACGACCCAGCTCACCGACACCAACGACGCGATCCGCGCCGCGACCGGCTTCTCGCCGTGCCTGTTCCGGCCGCCGTACGGGTCGGTGGGCTCGGACCTCGTGGCCCGCGCCGGGGCGCTCGGCATGTCGACCGTCACCTGGAACGTCGATCCGCAGGACTGGGCCCGCCCCGGCGTGGAGGCGATCGAGCAGCGGATCCTCGCGCAGGTCAAGGACGGCGCGATCATCCTCGACCACGACGGCGGCGGCGACCGCTCGCAGACCGTCGCGGCGCTGCCGACCGTGATCTCCGAGCTCCAGGCGCGCGGCTACCGGTTCGTGACGGTGTCGGCCCTGCTCGGCAAGCCCGTCACGTACGGGTTGCGGGCGCCGCGCTGAGCACGCGGACGCCGCTGCGGCGGGCGCCGCGCCGAGCGGCACGCCGCGGCCGCCGCGATCGCGACGGCGGGGTGGCCGGCACTCGGGGGTCGCCGCGACGACCCCACGGACGCCTGGCGGATTGAGATGTGACTCGGGAGTCACAACGCTGACG
>JAVHXX010000362.1 GCA_031119595.1 Patulibacter sp.
GATCCTGCTCGAGCTCCGCGACCAGACCGAGCGCTACGCCGCGGAGATGCGCCTGCGCAACAGCGAGGAGCAGTTCCGCGGGCTGGCGGAGGCGCTGCCGCAGATGGTCTGGAGCTCCGACGGATACGGCAACGTCGACTATTTCTCCCAACGCTGGGCGGACTTCACCGGCAGACCGATGACCGAGCTCATGGGTCGTGGATTCTTCGATCTCATCCACCCCGACGACCAGACGATCGTGGCGAACGCCCCGGAGCGGGTCGCCACGCCAGGGGACCCCGTCATGTTCCGGATGCGGCGAGCGGATGGCGCATTCCGCTGGATGGAGGCCCGCATGGACAGTGCCTATGACGATGACGGCACCATCGTCCGTACGTTCGGCGGCACCCTCGACATCACCGACCGCCGCGAGGAGGAAGAGGAGGCGAGGCGCCGCCAGGAGCAACTCCGCGCGACCCTCGAGCTCACCGGCTACGGCACCTACGTCTGGTACGTGCAGGAGGACCGGTTCAGCCGCGACTCGTACCAACTCGAGGAGATCCTCGGCCTCCCGATGGCGGAGCTCATGAAGCCCGGGAACGCCTTCGACGGCTTCTTCGCGGCGGTCCATCCCGAGGACCGCGAGATGGTCCAGGAGCGCGTCCTCGCGGCCGTGGTCCCTGGCGGCCCCGACTACGAGGCCGACTTCCGGATGGTCGTGCCGGAGCGCGGCGGCGGCCCGGGCACGGAGGAGCGATGGGTCACGGCGATCGGCCGGGCCGAGTTCGACGATCGTGGCGAGCCGACGCGGCTCGTCGGCGTCTTCGCCGACATCACGAGTCGCCGTGCCGAGGACGACGCCCGCCTCCGCCTCCAGAAGATCGAGGCGATGGGCACGCTCGCGAGCGGCATCGCCCACGACTTCAACAACGTGATCGGCGCGATCCTCTCCTACGCGCGCGTCGCGGAGGTCGAGCTGAAGGCGGGGGAGTCGCCTGCGCAGAGCATCGGCGAGATCGCCCGCGGTGCGCGGCGCGCCGGCGACATCGTCCAGCGCATGCTCACGTTCAGTCGGGAGGAGGCGCCCCGCCAGGTCGCCTTCGACCTCGGCGACGTCGTCCGCGAGGCCGAGTCGCTCGTCCGACCCACGCTCCCGTCGAGCATCGACGTGACGACGACGGTCGAGGAGGAGCTGCCACGGCTGGTCGGCGATCCGACCCAGCTCCACCAGGTCGTGGTCAACCTCCTCACGAACGCCGGTCAGGCGATCGGGGAGGACGGCGGCCACATCGTCGTCGAGCTGATCCGCACCCGGTGCGAGGAGGGCCAGCTCACCGCGACGACGCGCGACGGCACCCCGGTCGACTGCGTGCGCCTGCGGATCCGCGACGACGGCCCGGGCATGCCGGCGGCCATCGCCCAGCGCGTGTTCGACCCGTTCTTCACGACGAAGGGTCCGCAGAAGGGCACGGGCCTCGGGCTCTCGGCGGTGCAGAGCATCATCACGAACCACGGCGGCGCCGTGAACGTCGAGAGCCGCATGGGTGAGGGGGCGCAGTTCACGGTGTACCTGCCGGTGCGCGAGCTCGCGCCCGAGCCGCCGGCGCCCGAGCCCGTCGTCGAGCCGGGCGAGGAGCTGCTGCGGATCCTGTTCGTGGACGACGAGGAAGCCCTCGTGCGGCTCGCGCACCGTGCGCTGCCCTACCGCGGCTGCGTCGTCACCGGCTTCACCGACCCCGCGGAGGCGCTCCACGCCTTCGAGCGCGACCGGTCGGGGTTCGACGCGATGATCACGGACTTCTCGATGCCCGGCATGACGGGGCTGCAGCTCGCCGAGCACGTGCGCTCGCTGCGTGCCGACATCCCGATCGTGCTCACCTCCGGCTACATGCGCGCCGAGGAGCACGCCGACGCGGTGCGCCGCGGCGTCGATGCCGTGGTGCCGAAGCCGTGCTCGATCGATGACCTCGCCGACACGGTCGAGGAGCTCATCGCGGCGCGGTCGTCAGCGGAGTAGGCCCTTGCGCATCGCGGTCGCCACGGCGGCGGCGCGATCCGACACCTCGAGCTTGCGGTACAGGCTCTCGAGGTGCGACTTCACCGTCGACGGGCTCAGGTGGATCGTGGCGGCGATCTCTGCGACGCTCGCGCCGTCGGCGATCTGGCCGAGGACCTCGCGCTCGCGGTCGGTGAGCATCGGGCGGTCGTCGCGGCGGCGCGCCCGCACCTCACCGGCGAGCAGCGACTGCACCTCGGCGCCGAGCACCGTGCGGCCGGCGGCGACGTCGAGCAGCGTCGACACGAGGGTTTCGGGTTCCACGAGCTTCGACAGCACCGACGCGGCGCCGAGCTCGATGGCGCGGTACACCTGATCGCTCTCGAGGTTGCCGGTCAGGATCACCACGCGCGTCTCGGAATCGGTCTGCACGAGGGCGTCGAGCAGGTCCAGGCCCGTGAGCGTGGGCATGTGGAGGTCGACGATGGCGATGTCCGGGGCGAGCTCCAGGATGAGATCGAGCGCTTCGCGACCATCCGACGCGAGCCCGACCACCGACAACTGGCTGTTCAGGCGCACGACTCGCTCCACGCTGGAGCGGTACAGCGGGTGGTCATCGGCGATGAGGAGTCGGACCTGAGGCGCGGTCATCGTGGGTCAGTCAACCACGACCGACCGGCGGAGTCACGCCGAAGCTGCAGAATCGCGTTCCGGAACGCGATTCGGGGTGACACCGGAGCCGTTGTTCCGATGGTCGTCGTGGCCGGCCTGGCCGACGTCGAGCAGGCGCTGCGTGATCGCAGCACCGCGCTTGGAGGCGGTGATGACCTCGCGCAGATCGCGCTCGCCGGGGCTGCCGGACGGCAGCTCGGACGCCGCGAGGCTCGCGAAGTTGATGATCACGCCCAGCAGGTTGTTGAAGTCGTGGGCGACCTCGCCCGCGAGCGTGGCGACGTCCGCGGGGACCTCCAGGCGGGCGAAGCGGTCCGAGAGGCCCACGAGCGTGTGCGTTTCGCCGTCGCAGACCATCGGCGTCGCCGGCGTCGTGCGCGGCGCGATCACCATGCCACCGAGGTGGGTGCGCAGGTGGGTCGGCTCCAGGGCATCCGGCTCGTAGCCGTCGCCGAGCAGGAAGCCGGCCGTCGAACTCGCTCCGACGATGAAGCCGTCCTGATCCAACACCACCACGGGCGTCGGAAGGTGCTCGATCACCTGGATGAGCGCGTGAAGGGGGAGAGACGTCATCGCAGTCAAGGTTCTACGTACATCATCGCTCCGCAAGCGGGCATGCATGGTCAGAATTGATGATGATCGTGCTGGGCCGTTCGGCCCCCTCCGAACGGTCGGCAAGAAACACGTGGAAAACGCCCCAGACGGCCCACGCCTGACTGGTGAACCCAGACGATCATTGTGGTGATGATCGGCATGGCCACCACCGGAGCGCTCGCATGAGCCCCCAGAACGCCCTCCTGCGTGAGATCCCGCGACGCCGGGACCACCACACGCACGGACTGCGGGTGACCACCGCCACCCACCTCACGACCGCCGCCCCCTCGGTCACCGACCCAAAGGCACCCTTGGAACTGGCAGCTGCGCAGCGCCCAGGCGCTGACATGCACAGCGAGGCGATCGACCGCCTCACTCGGGTGTGTGAGTTCCGGGACGACGACACCCACCACCACTCACAGCGCATCGGCCGCGCCGCCCGCATCATCGCCGAGGCGATGGGCCTCGGCACCGACTTCGGCGCCCTCCTCGAGCAGGCCGCGCCGCTGCACGACATCGGCAAGGTCGGCATCTCCGACACCATCCTCCTGAAGCCCGGCCGCCTCACCCCCGAGGAACGCGCCGACATGGAGCAGCACACCCTCATCGGCCAGAAGATCCTCGAAGGCGGCACCACCGAAGCCGTCCAGATGGCCGAGATGATCGCGCTCTCGCATCACGAGCGCTGGGATGGCAACGGCTACCCCCACGGACTCTTCGGCGACGAGACCCCGATCGGCGCGCGCATCGTCGCCGTCGTCGACGTCTTCGACGCCCTCACCCACGAGCGCCCCTACAAGCGCGCTTGGCCTCTCACCGAGGCCGTCGCCCACATCGTGGCCGGCGCGGGTACCCACTTCGACCCAGCGGTCGTTGCCGCCTTCCGAACCGTGGATCCCTGTGATCTGCTCGGAGGCTGCGACGAACGCTGACCCGAAGCAGGACGGAGGCACCGCTCGCCACCCGTCCTGAAACGCCGCCCGGTGGTGATGCATCCGCTCTCCATCACCACCGGCGGCGGCGCGGCTCAAGGATGAGAGTCGCGCCATCAACAACAAATAGACCGCGTGTCGTGTTCCGGGGGGATCGCGACGCCGGTCTATTTGTCGTTGGTGGGCGGGGTTCGTGGCTGGGTTCGCCTGGCGGCTCCCGCTCGCCCCACGCCGAGCGGTTCCCGCTCAGCGTGGGTGGCGGACCTTGCGCCCGAGGGACGGGGCCGCGATGGCGGGCTCGCGCAAGCGAGGGATGGGCCGGGGTGGCGGGCGCCTGGGGCGTGCGTGCCGTGGGACGGGGCGTTGGTGGTATTCCGTTCGGGCGCTCCCGTTGAGTTGCGGCGGGGTTCGTGTCTCCGAGGGGAGACGGGCGGCTGGTGTGGGCTCGGGCCGGGGTGGCGGGCGCCTGGGGCGTGGGTGTTGAGGGACGGGGCGTTGGTGGTGTTCCGTTCGGGCGTTGGTTTGGGGTTGGGGCGGGGTTCGTGTCTCCGAAGGGAGACGGGCGGCCGGTGTGGGCTCGGGCCGGGGTGGCGGGCGCCTGTGGCGGGGTTGGTGGGCGTCCGTTGTCCCCCGATTGCGATGCACCGGGAGTTGGACTGAGAAATCGGCAGGGCATTGC
>JAVHXX010000363.1 GCA_031119595.1 Patulibacter sp.
TGATGCAGTCGCTGCTGTCGCAGCACGCGTACGTGATCGGCGAGACGGGCCACTTCGACGCCCGCACCGGTCGCGCGCTCGTCGCGATCCGCAAGCGCCTGGGTCTCTCGCGCACCGCCACCTTCGACAACGCCCTCGCGACGCGCCTCGCCAAGGGCCAGGGCGACTTCACCGTGAAGTTCCCGGGCCACGGTCGCCACGTCGAGGCGAACCTCTCCCAGCAGCTGCTCGCGCTCATCGGCGCCGGCGGCAAGGTCGAGCGGGTCTACACGACCTCCAGCGGCAAGCCGTCCACGCCGACGGTCCTCGGCAGCTACTCCGTCTACCGCAAGGACCTCGGCACGAACGCCAAGGGCATGGTCGACTCGTCGTACTTCATCCGCGGCTACGCGATCCACGGATACGCGGAGGTGCCCACGTACAACGCCAGCCACGGCTGCCTGCGCGTGCCGGTGCCGGATGCGCTGAGCATCTTCCGATGGGTCCAGTACGGCACCAAGGTGGACGTGTACCGATGAGCACCGATGCCGCCACGCGCCGTTCCGCGGTGCCGCTCGTCGAGCGCGACGACCTCCCCGCCGAGCTCACCACGCCGGAGCTGGGCGCGGCGCGCCTCGAGCTCGCGCGTGGCCTCGCCGAGCATTCGCTCGTCATCGGCGACGTGATCCTCTCGAGCGGCAAGCAGGCCAGCTACTACGTCGACGCGAAGCGCACCATCCTGCGCCAGCCGTGGTTCGGTGCGCTCGGACGGCTCGTCGCGGCCGAGGCGGCGCGCGTCGGCGCGACGGCGATCGGGGGCATGACGATGGGCGCCGACCCGGTCGCCACCGCGGGCCTCGCGGGCGTCGGCGAGCTCCTCGCCGCCGGCGAGGCCGGTTCGGCCGGCACCCGCGGTGAGACCCTCGCCGACCGCGCGTTCTTCGTGCGCAAGGAGTCCAAGGCGCACGGCCTCCAGCGCCGCGTCGAGGGTCCGCTCCTCACGGACGACGACCGTCTCCTCGTCGTCGAGGACGTCGTCACCACCGGCGGCTCCACCATCCAGGCGCTCGAGGCCCTGCAGGCCGAGGGCCGCACCGTCGTCGGTGTCCTCACCGTCCTCGACCGCCTCGTCGGCGGCGCAGCGGCGATCGAGGAGAAGGCCGGCGTCCCGCTCACCGCCCTCGTGACGATCGACGAGATCTACGCCGGGTGACCCCGGCTCCCACCAGTCGGTGGCTGAGGCCGGGGCGTCTGATCGTCCTCGCCGCAGCCGTCGTCATCGTGCTCGCGGCGGTCGCCACCCTCGCGCGCGTGAGCCGGCCGTCCGCGGTGCCGCTCGCCTCGAACGGCGTCGGCCTGGGCGCCGTGGTGACGAGCTTCGAGAAGCCCGGCGACGAGCTCTGCGTCCGGACCGTCGCCCCGAAGGGCGCCGGCGCCGTGCAGATCTGGCTCGGCTGGGCGGGTGACTCGGGCGCGGTCTCGCTGAGCGGCACCGTCGCGCTGCCGGGTGGGCCCACGCTCACGATCGCCTCGACCCCGATCCGCCAGGCGGTCGGCGGCGGCTTCGTCGACCTGCCCCTCAGCGGCGTGGTGCAGCGCGAGGCCCATGCGACCGTCTGCTTCACCCGCGCGGGCGTCGGCGACGGGCGCCCGCTCGACGTCGCCGGGGCGTCCGTGTTCCGGCGGGCCGGCGAGATCCCCGCCGCCATGGACGGCCGGTCGCTCGCCGGGCAGGAGCCGTCGATCCGGTTCGCCGCCCCCGGTGATCCGTCGATCTCCGGTCTGCGGCGCATCGGCGTCGTCCTCGACCGGCTCTCGGCGCAGAGCCCCTCCGGGTTCTCCCCGGTGCTCATCGGCGTCGTCGTGTTCGGCGTCGTGCCCGCGGCCCTGGCGCTCCTGCTCTGGAACCTCGCCACGGCCCCGCGCCGCAGCGCGCGCCGGGTCGCCGCACTGTGCACCCTCGGCTCGCTCGCGCTCGCCTTCACCTGGGCGACGGTCACCCCGATCTTCCAGGGTCCCGACGAGCCCGAGCACTTCGCCTACGCGCAGCGGCTGGCCTTCACCGGACACCGTGCCGATCCGAGCCGCGCCTCGACGCGCCCGCCCTATTCGACGCAGGAGACGGCGGTGCTGAGCCTGCTCCACACCAACGCCGTCAGCTTCGACAAGGGCGCCCGCCAGCCGTGGACGGCCACGACCCGCCGCGACGTGAATGCCACCGCGACGCTCCCGCGCACCGACGGCGGCGGCTACACGGAGTCCGCGACCGGCCACTCCGCCCTGTACTACGCCGTGATCTCGCCGGCCATGCACCTCGGTGGCCGGAGTCTCACGGGTGAGCTCTACGCCGCCCGCCTCGAGACGGCGATCCTCGGGTGCTTCATCGCCGGTCTGGCGGTCTGGGCGGCGGCGATCGTCGTACCCGGCCGACGGCGCGTCGGTGCGCTCGCGGGCCTCGCGGCGGCCACGATCCCGATGGCCGGCGCCACGGCCGGGGTGCTCAACAACGACACCCTCGTGAACCTCGCGGCGGCGGGAGCGTTCATCGCCGTGCTCACGGTGCTCCGTCGACCCGGCGGGCCACTCTGGCCATTCGCGGCGCTTGGGGCGCTCATCCTCGTGTTGCCGATCGTGAAGGTCGCGGGGATCGGGCTCGCGGTCACCTTCGGCGGGGCGCTCGTCGTGGCGGCCGTCCTCCGCCGCCGGCCGCTCGCGATCCTGCAGGGCCTTGCGGCGGGTGCCGGCGGGTTCGTCGGGGCCGCGGCCGTCCTCGCGATCCTGTCCGGGCTCCTCGTCGACGGCCAGACCCTCACGCTCTTCAACAACCACCCGGCGGTGGCCGCGGCGGCCGGTGGTGCTCCGGGCCTGCCGATCCCGTTCGTGAACCGGATCGACTACGCGATCCAGCTCTTCCTTCCGTTCATCCATGTCAACTACGACCTGTATCCGCCGGCCGTCCCGATCTACCGGATCTACGTGATGGGCACCTGGGGTGGCTACGGCTGGAACCGCTTCTACCTCCCGACCTCCGTGAACCTCGTCCTCGGCGGCCTCACGGTCCTCGGGATCCTCGCCGGATGGTGGGCGGTGTTCCGCGAGCGCGCCGGCCTCCTGCGCGACCGCAAGCTCCTGGCGCTCGCGGTCGCCCTCACGCCGCTCTTCGCGATGCTGTTCGTCGCGGAGGCGTTCGTCGGTCCCACGCCCCGCCCCACCCCGCCGGAACAGGGTCGCTACCTCCTCATCGCCCTCGTGCCGGTCGCCCTCTGGTTCACGGCCGTCCCGGGCATCGTGGGCCCCGGCCGCCTGCGCTCCCTCCTCACGGGCGCGATCGCCGGCGGCCTCTGCGCGATGAGCGTGGTGGGCCTGCTCGCGGCGACGGTGGGCTGGGCCGCATAGGAGCCGGAGCGGCGCGCGGTGGCGTGACCGTGGGCCGTGGTGGCGGAAGGCTGCGCGGCGTCCCGAGCGGCGCGCAGGTCGGACCAGGCGCGCGGCGGCCATCCGGGCGCGGCAGACATCGAACGACCGCCTCCGGTCGTACCAGGGTGGATCGGGCTTGTGTGAGCGTGTACGTGCCACTGGGATTTGCGGTCGCCGATCGGTACCGTGCGCGCCAGTGCGTTGCGTGTCCAGGGTCCTGATCGTGTTGGCCGGAGCCCTTGTGGGGCTCGGCGTGGGTTCGGGAGGCGCGTCGGCGGCGAGCGGATTGCCGCCGTTCGCGCAGCTCAACGGTGACATCAGCGGTGGGGTGCTCAGCCCGTCCGCCGCGGTGAACGCGTCCGGCCAGGCGGTGGTCGGCTGGAGCGAGTACCTCGTCGGCGGCAACGGGCCCACGGCCCTCGTCAACGTCCGGTCGGCGAGCGGCGCCTGGTCCGGTCCGGTGCAGGTGTCGACCCCCGGGCAGTACGCGGGCAACACCCATGTGACGATCAACGCTGCCGGTGAGGCCACGATCGCGTGGAGCGAAGGCGCCGACGCGGATCACGCCACCGTCCACGTCGAGCGTCATACCGATGCCGGCTTCACGGGCCAGCAGGCGTTCCCCGTCGAGCACGGCGATGTCCTCGGGCTCGCCCTCGCCACGAACGACGCCGGCGGCGGGGTCGTCACCTGGGCCGCCTACGGGCCCTGCGACGGCTGCGTCTTCTCGAACTACACCGGTGCGGTCTACGCCGCGGTCCGCGGCGCCGACGGGACCTACGCCGCGCAGCAGCTCTCCGACGCGCCTCCGTACAACACGACCGTGCCCGCCGCGGCGATCAACGCGCGCGGAGATCTCTCGGTCGCCTGGGCCGACGGCGCCGCCGACAGCGAGCGGGTCCACCTGCGGCAGCTGACCGCCGGCGGCACGTTCGCGCCGTCGCTGTACCTCTCCCCCGACGGCACCCGCAGCCAGGTCCCGAACCTCGTGGTCGGCCCGGACGGCACCGTGACCGCGGTCTGGTGGCAGTCCAAGTCGATGGTCGCCACCCGCGTCTCCGCCGACGGCACCGTCGGCCCCGTGCAGGCCCTCCCCGGCACGCTCGTCACGACGTTCCCGTTCGGCCGCCCGACGATCGCCGTCGACGGCGCCGGTCGCGTGACCGCCGCCTGGATGGCGAACGACGGCCTGTGGGTCGTCACCGCCGACCCCGGCGCGACGTTCGGCGCGGGCACCATGCTCGACGCGAACGTCCACGAGGCCCCGTCGCTCGCTGCCGACCCCGCCGGCGGCGTGGTGCTCGCCTGGGCCGACCTCTCGACGTTCCGTGCCGCCTGGCGACCCGCCGGAGCGGCCGGGTTCGCCCCGTCCGCGGCCATTCCCGACGCGCCGGCGGCGGGCACCGAGATCCACGCGCCGGTCGCCGCGCTCGCCGGGAACACCGCGCTGCTCATC
>JAVHXX010000364.1:0-4226 GCA_031119595.1 Patulibacter sp.
TGGGTGACGTTGCCGCGAACCGGGTGGCGGTCGGTCTGCTTGATGAGGACCGGGACCTCGGCGCCGTCGAGGGCGACGTTGAAGAGGGCGGAGTTGTCGACCAGCACGAGGCGCAGGTCGGCCGGGAGGACCGAGACCGGGGTCGGGTCCTGATCGAGGCCGTAGAGCACACCCGGGATCTGGCCCGCGCGGCGGAGACGGCGAGCGTCGCGGGAGTTGCCGGCCTCCCGGGACTGGAGGGCGAGGGTGAGCGTTGCGTTGGCCATGTCGGCGGTGAATGGTAGCGACTTGCGAGTCTCGGCGACCTCCTCGTGCCACGGCCACCGGACGGATGGTTCGCGCCAGGTCGCCCGGCGGCCCCCTCGACCTGGCACGCACGCGCCGCCGCCCCGCCCGCTCGATAGCCTGGACGGCGTGTTTCTCGTGCGCATTCCCATCTCGTTCGGACTGGGCATGGTCGCCCGCAAGGGAGCCGAGCGCCTGAGCGCTGCAGCACTGGGTCGCGTCGACGGCGTTCCCGGCACGGACCGCCCCGAGGCGAAGGACCTGACGGTGAAGCTCCGCTACGTCCTCCTGGCCGCCGCGCTCGAGGCCACCGTCTTCGCCATCACCAAGGCCCTCGCCGACCGCGGTGCCGAGCGCCTTTCCATGACGCTCACGGGCAAGAGCGCGCACAAGGCGCTTCCGGCGGGCTCCAAGAGCACCACCAAGGCCTGAGCCGATGACCCCCGGCGCCGCCGAGCGCGTGAAGGCGCAGCTCGGCCTCGCCGACGACGAGCTGTGCGACGTCCTCGGACTCACGCCCGTCCAGCTGCTGGCCGGTGAGGCCGACCTCCTCCCCCAGACCACCGTGCTCGACGAGCTCCTGCGTGCGGCCTCGGAGCAGGTCAGCGGCGAGGCACTGCAGCGTTGGCTGCGGGCCTCCGGGCCCGCCGGCACCCCGTACGACCACCTCGTCGCCCGCGACTACGGCGCTTTCGAGACGGCCCTCGAGACCTTGCTGAGCCGTGGATTCGTGATCCGCCGGCGCGACGCCTGACGGCGCCCGCAGCTACTTCGCCAGGCCGGAGAACACGAGCTCGCCGAGGCGCGCCGCGCCGCCCGGCTCGATCTTCTCCGCCTCACGGGCCGCGCGGAACAGGAACCGCAGGTCGTTGCCGGAGGCGTCCTCACGCAGCCCGCCGGCGTCCTTTGCGCTGTCGATCAGGTGCTGGAGGGCGTTGCGGGCTCGGCCGCGGGCCGTGTCGACGTCGTCCCGGCCGAAGCCGAACTCCCAACACATCTTCGTGACGCGGTCGTGCACGCACTCCTGGACGGTCGCGTCGATCACGCCGCTCAGCGCACCCATCGCGTCGTCGGTGCCGGCGGCGCTCTCGTACCGGTCGCCGAGGGCGTCCAGCCGCTCGATCACGAGCGCCGCGATGACGTCGTCCTTCTTGCCGATCTGCCGGTAGAGGCTGCCGACGCCGACGCCGACCGCCTTGGCCAACTCGGGCATCGGGAACTCGACGCCCTCACGCGCGAACAGTTCCCCCGCGACGTCCAGGACGCGCGCCCGTTTCTCCTCGGAGGTCAGCGACGTCCAGACGCGCGTCTCGGGGGCGGTGGCGTCCGGAATGGTCATTCCGAAAACTGTACCGTCAGACCTCGCGAAATGCCACGAGGAAACGGTGCTCTCAGGCGATCCTCAGAAGAGCTGGTTTTCCCCGCCGAAGACTTCCGAGACGGAGTCGTCGGTGAAGATGCGCCGGATCGAGTCCGTGAGGAGGTCGGCGGCGGAGATCACGCGGACGTTGTCCGGGGCACCGGGACGCAGCGGGATCGTGTCGGTGACGACGATCTCCTCGAACGGCGAATTCGCGAGGTTCTCGTAGGCCTGCCCCGAGAACACGGGGTGCGTGGCGGCGGCGTAGACCTTGCGGGCACCGGCGGCCATCACGGCGCGGCCGGCGGCGGCGAGCGTGCCGGCGGTGTCGATCATGTCGTCGACGATCACGCAGGTCTTGTCCTTGACGTCACCGATGACGTAGCCGATCTCGGCGACCTGCTGGGCCGGGCGGTCCTTGTCGAGGATGGCGAGGCCGGCTCCCATCTTCGACGCGAACTTCTTGTTGAGCTTCGCGCGGCCGGTGTCCGGGGAGACGACGACGACGTCCTCGAGCTTGAGGTCGTTGAAGTACTGGGAGAGCATGAACAGCGCCGTCATGTGGTCGACGGGGCGCTGGAAGAAGCCCTGGATCTGGCCGGCATGGAGGTCCATCGTGACGACGCGGTCCGCGCCGGCGGACTCGAGCATCCGGGCCACCATGCGGGAGCTGATCGGCTCGCGGGGCGCGGACTTCTTGTCCTGGCGGGAGTAGCCGAAGAACGGCGTGACCGCGATGACGCGGTGCGCGGAGGCGCCGACGGCCGCGTCGATCATGAGCATGAGCTCCATGAGGGCGTCGTTCGGGGTCATGCCCGTCTCCGGGTTGCCGCAGATCGACTGCACCAGGAAGACGTCCGCACCACGGATCGACTCCTCGTAGCGGCAGTAGACCTCGCCGCTCGTGAAGGTCTTGAGGGTGATCGGCCCCAGCCCCACGCCGAGATCCTCGGCGATCCTGAGCGACAGCTCGGGGTTCGCCCGACCTCCGAACAGCATGAGGTGTTTGTCGTAGCCGATCGGGAGCCGCGTGGCGATCTGCGGCTCGGTGCTGGGGAGGCTCACGGGGCGATTGTAAAGCGCTCGTGACCGCGGGAGGCGTGCGCTGGGCGCGGACGGGCATCCCTCCTGCAAAGTGGAACAACCGGCCGCCGGGCGACCGGTTGCGGAACGCCGTCAGGCGGGGCGGTCGGCGTAGCCGTCGATCGTGCTCTGCCGCGCCCGCGCCACGGCGAGCGCGCCGGCGGGGACGTCGGCGGTGATGACCGATCCGGCGGCGGTGTACGCGCGGTCACCGAGGGTGACCGGGGCCACGAGGGTGGTGTCGACGCTCGTCTTCACGCCGTCGCCGATGGTGGTGCGGGCCTTCACCTTCGTCTTGCCGTTGTAGTTGGCGGTGATGGTGGCCGCGCCGAGGTTCACGCCGCTGCCGACGTCGGCGTCACCGATGTACGACAGATGCGGGACCTTGCTGCCCTCGCCGATCACGGAGTTCTTGATCTCGACGAACGTGCCGACCTTCGCGCCGGCCTCGAGCCGCGCGCCGGGCCGCAGGTAGCCGTAGGGCCCGACGGTGGCGCCCTCCCCCACGCTGGCGCCGTCGAGCGTGCTCGAGCGGATGGTGGCGCCGTCGGCGATGTCCGAGCCGATCGCCACGGTGCCCTGGCCGATGCGGCAGTCGCGGCCGACCGTGGTGCCGGCCCGCAGCTGCACGCCGGGCTCCACGACGGTGTCCTCGCCGATCGTCACGTCGACATCGACGAGCACCGACGACGGATCGAGGAACGTGACCCCGGCGAGCGCGTGCTCGCGGAGCAGTCGCTCCTGGGCGAGCGCGCCGACCTGCGCGAGCTGCCACCGGTCGTTGACGCCGAGGATCACGGCCGGGTCGGCGGCGGTGACCGCGCCGATCGCGCCGCCCGCGGCGCGCAGGAGCTCGAGGACGTCCGGGAGGTACCGCTCGCCCTGCGCGTTCTCGGAGCCGACCTGTTCGAGCGCCGCCGGGAGCTGCGCGCCGTCGAAGGCGTAGACGCCGGCGTTGACCTCGCGGATCAAGAGCTCGTCGTCGGTGGCGTCGCCGGGGGCCTTCGTCTCGACGATCTTGTGGAGGTCACCGGCGGCGTCGCGGACCAGGCGGCCGTAGCCCGTCGGGTCGTCGAGGACCGCGCCGAGCACCGTGGCCGCCGCTGCGCGTCCGCGGTGGCGTTCGACGAGTTCGCGGATCGCAGCCGCGTCGATCAGCGGCGCGTCGCCGGGGAGCACCACGACGACGTCCTCACCCGACAGCTCCGGGAGCGCGGCGACGACGGCGCCGGCGGTGCCGTCGGCCACCTCCTGGACGGCGCCGGAGACGGGCTCCCCGGCGGCGGCGATCAGGGCGTCGAGCGGACGGTCCGGGCCCTGCACGACGACGACCCGGCTTGCGCCTGCCTCGACGGCCGCGGCGATCGGCCATCCCACGAGCGGCCGGCCGGCGAGCTCGTGCAGGACCTTGGGGACGCGTGACCGCATGCGGGTTCCGCGACCGGCGGCGAGGACGACGACGGCAAAAGACACTCCCGGAGGGTATCGGCGGCGCCCG
>JAVHXX010000364.1:4326-4847 GCA_031119595.1 Patulibacter sp.
CGGTGCACCGGCCAATCAGCCCGACCAGTCAGTTGCGGATCTTGGATTCGAACCACAGCCCGCCGCAGGCGAGACCATCTGCGGCGCCCGCGGTGCACCGGCCAATCAGCCCGACCAGTCAGTTGCGGATCTTGGATTCGAACCAAGACCTGACAGCTCCAAAGGCTGCTGTGCTGCCGTTACACCAATCCGCATCGGCGCTGCGAGCGCGCTCCGAGAGGATACGCGGAGGCGAGGCGGGCGAGGGTTCTAGTGGTCGCCGGTGGGCGTCGTCGGGGCGACGGCGCCGCTGTCCGGGGTGACCTGCGGCTCGGGGTCGGCGGCCGGCGTCGGCTGGTCGGCGGAGTCGTCGGCGACGGTCGGCTGCGGCTCGGCGGCCGTGGCCGGCGCGCTCGGGGCGTCGTCGACGACCGTGGGCTCGGTCGTGTCGACCGTTTCGGACGGCGTCGCCGGTGCGGTCTGGTCGGTGCCGGTGGTCGGCGCCGGCGTGTCGTCGGTGGTCGACGGCGCGCTGGGGGCCG
>JAVHXX010000365.1:0-2569 GCA_031119595.1 Patulibacter sp.
ACGTCGTTGATGCGGGGGTTCACGTTCACGCCGTTCTGCAGGTCCCCGACGATCGAGTCGATCATCGAGAACACGGAGGTCGACCCGGAGCCGAACACGGCAGCCCCTGAGGTGTCGACCCGCACCGTGGTCCCGTCGCCGATGCGCCGGTCGACGGTCGCGGTGGACGGCGCCCACCCGGTGGCGGGGTCGTACGCCGTCGACGAGGTCGAGGACCCGGCGAAGACGGACCGGGCACCGTACGTGGCGTTCGCGCTCGCAGCGAGGTCGCCCTTGAGCGCCTGGAACTGGGTGACGAACGCGTCACGGTCGGTGTCACTCATGGTGCCGGAGTTCGCCGCCTGCACGGCGAGGTCCCGCACCTTCGAGAGGACCGAGTAGACGTCGCCGAGCGCGCTGTCGGTGTTCGCCAGCCACCCGACCGCGTCGTTCGCGTTCCTGGTGTACTGCGCGTTCGCGGCCTGCTCCTTGCGGACCTGCATCGACGATGCGGTACCGACCGGGTCGTCCGACGGCTTCCCGATGTTCTTCAACGTCGTGGCCTGCTCGGTGAGCTGTGCGAGCTTGGCGGCACCGGCCTGCAGCCGGCCCGTGGCCGCTGCCATGGACATCTGGGTGGTCACACGGGTGATCACGGTCATCCCCTCCCGACGAGGCCGACGCGGTTGATGAGGGTGTCGAGCATCTCGTCGACGGCCGTCAGGACACGTGCCGCGCCCTGGTAGGCGTGCTGGTAGCTGAGCAGGTTGACGTTCTCCTCGTCGAGGTCGACGCCGGCGCCCGACTGCTGCTGGGTGCGCGCGTTGGTGAGGGCGAGGCCGGTGAGCGTCGCCTCCGACGTCGCCGAACGGGAGGCCGTGCCCACGCCCGCCACGAACGTCGCCCACGCCTTGTCGGGTGCGTCCACGGCCTTCCCCAGCTCGCCGAGGGCATCGGCGACGGAGCCGTCGTACTCGCCGGCCGCGTTCCGCGTCGCGATGCCGCCGGCGTCGGTGGGGACGACGGTGAGGCCCTGCGCGGCCGGGACTCCGGCGGTGAGTGCGAAGAAGGCGGCACCGGTGGTCCCGTTCGCCGTCGTACCGGTGGCGTGCACGGCGTTCACCTGTGCGGCGATCGTCGTCGCGATCGTGTCGTACGCGGCGGACGCCTGCGCGAGCGCACCGCCGGTGCCGTTCGCGTTCGCCGGCGCCAGCAGGGACACGTTGCCGGCGATCGATCCGCCGTCGAGGGCGACGGCCGAACCGGAACCCGAGGTCCAGGTGAGGGTGACCGGTGCGCCGTCCGCGAGTCGGGTCCCGCCGCCGAGCGCGACCGAGCGGGCATCCGAGCCCTGCACCAGCGGGTTGCCGCCGATGAGCACGTCGACGGTGCCGTCGGCGTTCGCGCGGGTCGTGCCCCCGCCGAGGGAGGCGATCTGCTCGGTGAGCTGGTCACGCTGGTCGATGAGCTCGTTCGCGTTGCCGCCACCGGCGAGTGCGGTGCGGATGCGGCCGTTGAGGTCGGCGACCTGTTTCGCCGCGTCGTTGAGCTGGGACATCTGTCCGGCGACAGTGCTGCGGACGCTGGTCCACTGTGCGTCGACGGCCTTCGACCCGGCGGCCAGGGTGGACGCGACGGTCTTCGCGGCACCGAGCAGCGCGGTGGCGGCACCCGGGTCGTCGGTGTGCGTGGACACATCGCCCCACGCGGACCAGAAGTCGTCGAGCTTCGCGGAGAGCCCGTCGTCGCCCGGCTCGTTCAGCCCGGTCTCGAGCTGGTCGAGTCCGGCTGCCCTGGCCGTGGCGTACGCGGAGGACCCGGCAGCGGCGCGGACGCCGGCGTCGAGCGTGAGGGAGCCGAGTCGTGCGATGCCGTCGACGGAGACGCCCTGTCCGGCGAGGGCCGCCGTCCCGCGCATGAAGCCGGTCTGCGCCGCGGGGATCGACGTCTGCGTGACGCGCTGGCGGGTGTACCCGGCGGTGCCCGCGTTCGCGATGTTCTGCCCGGTGACGTCGATGCCGGCACGCGCTGCGGCGAGGCCGGAGTAAGCGGTGGCGAGCGAGCCGAATGTGCTGACCATCGTCTACAGGGTCCCGTCGAACAGTCGGGCCTCGCCCGTCGCGTGGCCCGAGGTCCCGGTGGCGTCGTACGTCGCGGTGTCGCCGACCGTGCCGGCGAGGGTCTCCTCGGTGGCCTGCGCCGCGGTCCGGAGGAAGCGGTCGTTCTCGTCCCGGAGGGCGCCGATCTGCGTGGTCAGCTCGACCATCGCGTGGAGGTGCGACGCGAGGATCTCGCCCCACGGGCCACCGGGCGCCGCGGCGACGACCTCGCGCAGGGGAGCGTCGGGGTCCACGCCCCACTCCTCGGCGACGGCGGCGCTCTCGGCGCTCCGTTCGAGTCCGGTGGCGCGGAGACGTTCGAGCACCTGCTCGACCTCGCGGCTGGCGTGCGACACCCAGCGGGAGCGCCCGGCGGCGAGCAGCAGCTGCTCCTCCTCGAGCTTGAAGGTGAGCAGTTCGAGCAGTTCTCGTTCGCGCCAGAGCACGGCGGACAGGTCGTTCACGCTCATCATCTCCTCCCGGTGTCGGTC
>JAVHXX010000365.1:2669-4846 GCA_031119595.1 Patulibacter sp.
CGGTGTCGGTCATCCTGCGGACAGCGGGGACTATCGGCAGCCCGGGGTGCCCCGTAAGCGCGACCCCGGCGGTGGCGGGGCACGAGTCGGCACGGTTTCCCCCCGGTGCCTCCACTCCGGGGGACAGGAACGACCGTTCCCGCACTCGGGTCCCCCCAAATGCCGACCGGGAAACAGCCCGTGTCCCCCCGCTTTGGGGACGTGTGAGGGGGTGTTCAGCGGTTTGCCAGCCGATACATTCAGAAGGCACCCCGGGGGACAAACCGGAACGCGTCGCAGGGACGCGGGTGCACCGCCCGGAGGGACCCGGGCGGGTCTTCGGCGTACCGACCGGCCTCCACGCGGCCGGTGATCGCCGCGCCCACGGACGGGTCACACCAGTCGAGACGACCAGGGGATCAGCATGGACCGCACCGAACGCAACGCGATGATCGTCGAGCACCTCCCGCTCGTCGGCTACATCGTGTCCGACGTCCGTGCACGTGCCACCCACCTCGACCGCGACGACCTCGCCGCCGTCGGTTCGCTCGCGCTCGTCGCGGCAGCCGACGCCTTCGACCCCACCCTCGGCGTGCCGTTCGGCGCGTACGCTCGCACCCGCATCACCGGCGCGATCGCCGACGACATGCGCTCGTCGGACTGGGCGAGCCGGGGCACCAGGAAGCGCATCCGCGAGGCGCTCGCGACGCAGGAGACGCTGTCCTCCCGACTCGGTCGCACCGTGTCCGTGCAGGAGATCGCCGACGCGATGGGTGTCGACCGCCAGACCGCCGCCGACGCGATGAGCGACGCCGGCCGGGTCGTGACGCCGATCGACGAGACCGTGCACGACACCGTCGCCGCCGACCTGCCGCTCCCCGGCGAGGACCTCGTCGAGGCCGAGCGGCGCCGCTACCTCCGTGCTGCCGTCGAGGCGCTGCCCGAGCGGATGCGCTTCGTGGTCGAGGCCGTCTACTTCGGAGACCGCTCGGTCACCGACGTCGCCGCCGAGCTCGGCATCACCCACTCCGCCGTGTCCCAGCAGCGCTCCGAGGCGATGCGGCTGCTCCGCGACGGTCTGGCCACGCACTACGGCGACGGTGGCGAGACCCCGGAGCCCGTGTCCCGCACCACCGCGGCACGTCGCAGCGCGTACCTGGCGAAGGTCGCCGCGAACGCCGCGGTCGGTGTCGCCCGTGCGGTGCAGGACGCCGCGACCGGCCAGCACGTGGTCGCCAGCTGAGCCGTGGGAACCGCTCGGAGAAATCCCGACGGTTTCCCTAACGCCTCCGGCCGCCCGGCCGAGAGGACACCATGTCAGCCCACGGACGGGCTGACGAAGACCCAGATTTCACGGAGGAAACCACCATGGGTATGTCCATCAACACCAACCTCTCGGCACTCAACACGTACCGGAACCTCAACTCGACGCAGAACGACCTGTCGAAGTCCCTCGAGAAGCTCTCGAGCGGCCTCCGCATCAACCGTGCTGCCGACGACGCGGCCGGTCTGTCGATCTCCGAGGGGCTGAAGTCCCAGGTCGGTGGCCTCACGGTCGCCGCCCGCAACGCGCAGGACGGCATCTCCGTCGTGCAGACCGCTGAAGGTGGCCTCACCGAGACCCACTCGATCCTCCAGCGCATGCGCGACCTGGCCGTCCAGGCCGGCAACGACTCGAACAACGCCGACTCGCGCAAGGCGATCACCACCGAGGTCGGGCAGCTCCAGCAGGAACTGCAGCGCATCTCGGACTCGACCAACTTCAACGGCATCAAGCTGCTCGACGGCAAGGCCGGTAGCGCCGCCGACGGCAAGCTGCAGTTCCAGGTCGGGGCGAACGGTGACACCGCCAGCCAGATCACGGTCGACCTCGCCGGGGCCGACGTCAGCTCGATCGCGGGCAAGCTCACCACGGACACGTACAAGGCGGACGGCACCGTCGACGTGGCCGGGGCGATCAAGTTCGACACGGCGACCGACGCGCAGGCGGCGATCACCACGATCGACGAGCAGATCAAGGCCGTCTCGTCGGCTCGTTCGAACATCGGTGCGATCCAGAACCGCTTCGACCACGCCATCAACGTGACGAACGTGGCCAAGGAGAACCTGACCGCGGCCGGGTCGCGCATCACCGACGTCGACATGGCGGAGGAGATGGTCAAGTACACGCGCGACAACATCCTCAGCCAGGCCGGCAC
>JAVHXX010000366.1 GCA_031119595.1 Patulibacter sp.
ACCCAGAGCGTGTTCCCCATGTTCGCCGCGGGGTTCATCGCGATGAACGTGAGCGAGATGCCGGCGAGCGAGCCCAGGAGCGCGGCGCGCGGCGTGTACTTGCGGATCGTCGGCCCGATGAACGCGCCGACGAGGATGATCAGGCCGATGATGAACGCCCACGCGAGCCCGGCCGACCAGGCCGCGATCGGGTCCTTCGTCGCGAGGTACGTGGGGAGCATCACGACGAAGGTCACGATGAACATGTGCGGCACCGACGGCCCGTACGGCATCGCCGTCACGTCGTCGCGGCCGGATTTGATCGCCAGCCGCCGGGCCAGCCAGAAGTAGAAGACGTTGCCGACGAGCAGCTCGATGCCGAGCGCCGGCAGGATCGTCCCGTAGACGTCGTCGGCCGGGACCTTCACGACGCCCGCCGCGAGGCCCGCGAGCACGAGCACGTTGACGAGCATGTTGATGCCGAAGCCGAAGGCGGCGTTGAGCTCGCCCCTCGACCAGAGCGCCGGCCCCGCCGGGCCGGTGCGTGCAGTGGTGGCAGCCATGGTGATCAGGCTCCTGTGGTGATCGGGGTGGGTGGGGTCGACGCGTCCGCGTCGGTGGTGGCGGTGGTTGCCTCTGGAGCGAAGGCGTCGCCGGTGGTGGTGGGAAGGCCGAGGCCGGAGAGGATCTCGGCGGAGGTGGCGGTCCAGCCGAAGATCCCGCCCTGTGCGCTGATCATCTTCAGCGCCATCGCGTGGAACTCGGGGAAGTACGAGCCGGTGCCGTCTTCGACGACGAGGCATTCGAAGCCGCGGTCGTTGGCCTCGCGGACCGTCGTGTGGACGCACACCTCGGTGGTCACGCCGGTCACGATCAGGCTCGTGATGCCGCCCTTGGCGAGCATCAGCCCGAGGTCGGTCGCGTAGAAGGCGCCCTTGCCGGGCTTGTCGAGGACGGCCTCGCCGGCGATCGGCGCGAGCTCGTCGATGATGTCGTGGCCGTACTCGCCGCGCACGAGGATCCGACCCTTCGGACCGGGGTCGCCGATCTCGAGCGTCGGGTTGCCGCGCACGCGCTTGGCCTCGTGGAGGTCGGTGAGGTCCGGGCGGTGGCCCTCGCGGGTGTGGATGACCGTCATCCCGATCGACCGGGCCGCGTCCAGGAGCGACTTCACCGCCGGGATCACCGGCGCGAGCAGGCTCACGTCGTTGCCGAGCGTCTCCCCGAACCCTTCCGGTTCGAGGAAGTCCCGCTGCATGTCGATGATCAGCAGCGCCGTGGTGGCTGGGTCGAACGTGTAGGGGTAGGGCCGGGCGTCGACGCTCGTCGGCGGCCCGTCCATGGCTGGCTCTGCGTCCATGGTGGTCTCGCGGTGTGGCGGTGTATACAGCGTGGTCGACAGAGAGCGGTCAACGAGGCAGAAGGTAGACGCGGCCGAACGGGGCGCCTTTGGCCGACGGGCCGCAGAATCGGCGGAACTGTTGGCCATTTGTCGAAAAGCTGCGCGGCAGGCATGGCCCGGCGGCCATCCGGTCGACTCGGGCAGTGGCGATACGTTGCCGTCCATGTACACAAAGCCGCATGCATCCGATCCGGCGCTGGCGCGGCTCGCTGCCGCCCGCCCGCTCCTCGTCGACGTCGTCCCCGCCCGCGACGTGGTGCCGCACCACGCGCAGGGCGGCGTGTCGCACGGCGGCCCGCCGATCGAGAGCCGCCGCATGTGTGCCCCGATGCGCCGCGCGATCGGCGTCGCCCTCACGATCGAGGGCCTCGCCGACTCGCCCGAGGCGGCGCTCGCCCTGGTCGACGCCGGCGCCGTCCCGTACGTCCCGAACCACGATCTCGGCGGCGTAGGACCGATGTCGGGGGCGGTCACCGGGTCGATGCCGGTGCTGATCGCCCGCGACGAGGCGACCGGCAAGACCGCGTGGTGCCCGCTCAACGAGGGCTCGGGCAAGGTGTTGCGGTACGGCGCCGACGGCCCGGAGGTCGTGGAGCGGCTCGAGTGGATGCGCGACGTCCTCGGCCCCAGTCTCGCGGCGGCGCTGCAGGCGGTCGGCCCGATCGACCTCATCGACGTGCAGCGCCAGGCGATGGAGAAGGGCGACGAGTGCCATCACCGCACCGAGGAGGGGTCGCTGATCGTCGCCGACCTCCTCCGCGGTCACATCCCGGACGACGTCCAGTCCTTCATCGAGGGCAACACCCAGTTCTTCCTGAACCTCGCGATGGTCTCGGCCAAGCTCGCCATGGATTGCGCCGCCGATGTCGAGGGCTCCTCGCTCGTGACCGTCGTCGCGCGTAACGGCGTCGAGGTCGGGGTGAAGCTCTCCGGCACCGGCGACCAGTGGTTCGTCGGGCCCGCGGCGCTCCCCGACCCGGCGGCGCTCTACCCCGGCTTCACGCCCGAGGAGATGAACCCCGACCTGGGTGACAGCGCCATCGTCGAGGTCTACGGCCTCGGGGCGCTCGCGGTGGCCGGGTCGCCGCTGTCCGCGCCGTCGGTCGGGCTGCGGGTCGAGGACATCGACGACATCGATGCGCGCCTGCGCCCGATCGCGGCCGGTGAGAACACCGAGTGCCTCATGACCCTGCGCGACGGCACGACGAAGCCGTCGATCCTCGGGGTCGACGGGCGCGCGGTCGTCGCGACGGGTCAGGTGCCTGCGATCCATACCGGCATCGCGCACCGTGAGCCCGGCATCGGGCAGATCGGCGGCGGCATCACCCTACCGCCGTTCGGCGCGTTCGTCGCGGCCGTCGAGGCACTCGACGCCCGTCTCTCCGAGGGCGCCGGGAGTTCCGATCTGGCCACGGCCACCCCTGCCTGACCACGCCCATCACACCCGCGACGACAGGACCCGGGGGTAGGATTCCGGGTCCTGTGAGTTCCGACGCCACGCCAGCGACCCGTACGCGCAGCCGCCAGGCCGCCGGGTCGGTGCCCGCCCCGGAGCCCAAGCACGCCGAGCGCGTGTACCAGGCGCTGCGCACCCAGTTGCTGCGCGGCGAGCTCCCGGCGGGCGTGCGCCTGATCGAGCAGCGGCTCGCCGAGGAGTTCGACACGAGCCGCACGCCGGTCCGCGAGGCCATGCGCCGACTCGAAGGTGACGGCCATCTCGTGCGCGACGGGTCGGGCGGTCTTACGCCGCGCGTCCCCGACGTCCGCACGATGCACGAGTACTACGACGTGCGCCTCGCCCTCGAGGACCTCACGGTGCGCCGCGCCACGCTCGACGGCGATCGCGATGCGCTCGTCGCCCTGCGCGACGAGTGGGTCGAACGGGGCAAGCTCCGCACGAAGGTCTCCGAGACGCCGCCCGAGGAGCAGCACGACTTCGTCGCCGCCGACGAGGCCTTCCACCTCGGGGTCGCCCGCGCCTCGGGCAATGAGATCGCCGCGACCTACCTCGCCGAGATCACCGACCGCATCCACGTGTTGCGGATCCAGGGCTTCACGATCGAGGAGCGCATCGACGCCACCGTCGACGAGCACCTCGAGATCCTCGGCGCGATGCTCTCAGGCGACGCCGATGCCGCCGCCGCGTTCATGCGTTCGCACGTGCAGCGCAACGCCGCCGTGGTGCGGGGCCTGGTCGGCCAGGCGCTCGCGCGCATGTTCGAGCGGTAGTGGTGGGCGGCGCCGTGAGGCGCCGGCGATCGGGCTCGGCGGAGGCCGCTCGGTTTCGCGATCGGCTGCGCGGGCGACCGAGGTCGCTCAGCGGCTCACCAGAAGGACGGCTGGCCGTCCGGCATGGCGCCGGTGCGGCGGATGTCCCAGCTCCATCGCTCGACCGGCTCGAGCCAGTCGCGGACCGAGATCATGACCTCGTCGGACGGGTGCTCGGGGTCCCAGAGGAAGTCGCCGTCCCAGGCGTTCACGCAGGCCTCGAGGGCGCGGAGGCCGAAACCGGCCTGGTGCTTGATGCCGTTCTGGCCGCGGGACTCGCCGATCCACAGCCGGTCACCGATCACCTCGAGCGCGACGTTCCGCAGCACGGTGTGCCGCAACACGAACCCGGCCGCCTGCTCGTAGGCGTCGTCGGCCTTGGGGTCGATCTTGCCCTTCGTGAGGCGGTCGCGGAGGATCCGGTCCCGCTCGGAGGCGTGCTCGAGTCGACGCGTGCGCTGGGAATGCGCAGCACGCAGCTGACGCATGAAGGCACTGTTGGCGGCGAATTTCGACATCGGAGGTGGTGGGCCGGGTGGGCGCGGGTCGATCGTCCGCACCGGTCCGGTGGTCCTACTCCTCTTATCGTTCGCGGGTGCCGCGGTCTTTACGTCTTTCGGCGCGAACGAGCCGGGCGCGGAGGTGCGAGCCTGTCGGACGTGCCGCGCGTCCCACATTCGACCGACGATCTCGCGGACGCCGAGCTCGAATTGCAGCGGGCCTGGCTCCATGCGGACGTGATCGCCCTCGAGGCCCTTCTCGACGACGAGGTCGAGTTCTTCGAGCCGGGCGGCGTGGACCCGCGCGGGAAGGACGAGGAGATCGAGGGTCATCGCAGTGGCCGCGTGCGCACGGTGGCGTTCGTGGTCGAGCGGCAGCGCGTGCGGGTGATCGAGGAGCTCGGGGTCACCGACGTCGTCGCGGCGGTGGCGGTCCGGGAGCACGGAGAGGTCGTCGAACGACGTCTGCGGTTCGTGCGCTCGTGGCGCCTCGCGGACGGCTGGGTGCTCGTCGGGTCGCACGCGTCGGTGGCGCGCGCGGCGCCGCGGCCGGGCGGGTAGGGCCGGCGGCACTGCGGCGGCGTGTGCGTGCAGGGTTTGCCGCGCGGAGCGCGTGGAATCTTGCACGCGGGCCGCGGCGCCTACCCGGCGGGCTGCGCCGCGGCGGCGCGGGGAACGCCGCCGCGGG
>JAVHXX010000367.1 GCA_031119595.1 Patulibacter sp.
TGCAAGCGAGATCCGCTCAGCTCACCAAGACCGTGAGCCGCCAGGCGAACCGGCCTACCCCCTCCGGTAGGGGTCGACGAGAACGTCGTCGATCTGGACGCCGCCGTAGGCGTTGGTGGCGGCGGAGGTGCTGAAGACCAGTTGCACGGTGCCGCCGGCCTTGAGGAGCGCGGCGGCGACGAGGGTCGCGAGGGGTGTCTGGTCGGAGACGCGCCAGTTGCCCTTGGTGCCGATGTTCGCCGTGGTGCCGATCTGGACGACGTATGCGGGGTTGTTCTTCGGGCGGAACCGCAGCGACACGTAGATGATGCCGCTGGCGGTGGTGTTCGCCTTGACGAGGTACCGGAAGCTCGGGTTGAGCGCGTTGATGCAGAACGCGGGCGAGACCGCGGTCGCGTCGCCGGTGCCGGTGCCCGGGCCGCCGAGCTGGAGCGAGTTGCTGCCGGTGAGGAAGCCGAGGGATTCGTTGCCGGCGACGACCTTGGCGTTGGTGAGGGTCCAGTCGCCGAGGCCGTTCTCGAAGTCGCCGTTGGGGGCGAGGGAGTAGTCGGCGAGGTCGCCGATGCTCGAGAAGACCTGGTCGGTCGGGGTGGCGGGGCACGCGTTGACCGGGGTCGTGTCCTGGGAGACGACGATCATGTGGTCGGAGATCGGGCCGGAGCCGATGGCGCCGACGGTGATCGGGGTGGTCACCTGGACCGGCGCGTTCTGCTGGGTGGTGGTGCCGAGGCCGAGCTGGCCCTGCGCGTTGTAGCCCCAGCACCAGAGGGTGGTGTCGGTCTGCTTCGCGCAGGTCGAGTACTGGATCGCCGAGACCGACGACCACGTGGTGCCCGTGCCGACCTGCGTCGGGACGGTCTTGTTGGCGACGGTGCCGTTGCCGAGCTGGCCGGAGCCGCCGTAGCCCCAGCACCAGAGGGTGCCGCCGAGCTTCAGGGCGCAGGTCGACTGGAATGCGCCGGTGACGCTGACCCAGTCCTTGGCGGTGCCGACCTGGACCGGCGCGCTCTGCTGGGTCGCGTTGCCGTTGCCGAGCTGGCCGTAGGGGTTGTAGCCCCAGCACCAGAGGGTGCCCGTGGTCTGCACGCCGCACGTGTGGTACTGGCCGCTCGTGAGGCTCTTCCAGGTCTTGGCGGTGCCGACCTGCGTCGGGACGTTCACGCTGGCGACCGAGCCGTTGCCCAGTTCGCCGGAGCCGCCGTAGCCCCAGCACCAGGCGGTGCCGTCCGTCTTGACGGCGCAGGTGGAGTCCTGGCCGGTGACGACCTGCTTCCAGCCGGTGCCGGGCACCTTCACCGGGACCTTCGACAGCGTCGAGTTCCCCTGGCCGAGCTTGCCGAGGGCCCCCGAGCCCCAGCAGTAGAGGTCGCCGTCGGCCTGCACGGCGCAGGTGTGGTTGGCGCCGGCGGCGACCTGGGTCCAGTTCGTGTCGGTGCCGACCTGCACCGGGCTCGTCTGGAGCGTGACGTTGCCGGTGCCGAGCTGGCCGACGCCGTTGCCGCCCCAGCACCAGAGGGTGCCGGGCGCCTGGATGCCGCAGGCGAAGTCGAGGCCGGTGGCGACCGTGGTCCAGGTCATCGAGGAGCCGGCCTGCCAGAAGTTCGACTCGTTGCCGATGGTGCCGAGGCCGAGTTCGCCGGCGCCGTTGTCGCCGGTGGCGAGAAGGGCGCCCGTCGAGGCGGTGGTCGTCGCCGAGGTGGCGGCGGCGGTGGCTGCCGTGACCGCACCCGCGACGGCCGTGGTGGTCGATGCCGTCGTCGTGGTCGACGTGCTGCCCGTGGGCGAGGCGACCGTGACCTGCGTGGTCGGGGTCGTGGCCGCGGGCGTGGTGGCCGCGACGGCGGCCGCGTGGGCGGCGACGGGGAGCCCGAGCAGGATCGCCAGCGTGGCGATCAGGGCATGCCAGGACCATGCCTTGTGGGATTTGCGGATCGGCATCCGTGCCTTTCGACGTACGGGGGAATGGGAAGGTCGTCCCGTTGAACGTCGTTTCAGTCTGCCGACCGCAAAAGTGAGCGTCGGTCGAATGTCCGCTTTTTTGGTGCAACGCTCACCGCGTGGGTGTGCGCCAAAACCGCCCGCCCACGTTGGGCGTTCGCCATGCCCGGCTTCTTCCGACGGTGTCTCGGACTGCGCCGAGTCATGCCGGATCCATCCCTGGGGTCCTGACCCCAGACGCAGGACGGGCCCGCTTGCGGCGGGCCCGTCGGCATTCAGGAGACGTCGTCCTCGGTGGTCGGCGAGTCGTCGTCTTCGGGATCGTCGATCTCGGACTCGTTGATCTGGGTGCCGGGGCTGCCCTCGTCGTCGTCGCCCTCGGGCACGCCGGGCTGGCCGGGGACCTCGCCGTCGAGCGCGAGCTCGAGCGGATCGGCGACGCCACCCTCGCCGGTCTCGTCGTCGTCGCTGTCGTAGATGACGGCGACCGCGGAGACGACGTCGTCGTCGCGGACGTTCATGACCTTCACGCCCTGCGAGAGGCGGCCGTAGCGGTTGATGCCGCGGACGGCGGTGCGCTGCACCATGCCCTCGCGCGAGATGAACACGAGGCCGTCGTGTTCGCGGACGACGAGCGCGCCGGCGAGCGCACCCTTCGCGTCGGTGAGCTTGATCGTGCCGACGCCCTTCGTGCCGCGGTTGGTCTTGCGGTACTGGTCGATCTGCGAGCGCTTGCCGTAGCCGTTGGTGGTGACCACGAGCAGGTCGTCGTCGTCTCGAGCGACGTCCATGGCGAGGACGCCGTCGCCCTTGCTCGAGACGTCCATGCCGCGCACACCGCTGGTGTCGCGGCCCATCGGGCGGGTCGCGTCCTCGTGGAACCGGACGGCCTGGCCCTTGCGGGACACCATGAGGATGTCGTCGTCGCCGGAGGTCCGGCGGACGGCGATGAGCTCGTCGTCCTCGCGGATCTTGATGGCGATGATGCCGTCGGCCTTGATCGGCGTGTTGTAGGCGAGGAACTCGGTCTTCTTGATGATCCCCTGCTCCGTGGCGAAGATCAGGTAGGGACCTTCCTGGAAGTCGCGGGTGGAGAGCACCGACTGGATCCGTTCACCCTCGCGCAGCGGGAGGATGTTGACCAGCGCGCGGCCCTTCGCCGTGCGGCTCGCCTCGGGCAGCTCGTAGACCTTCTTGCGGTAGACCTTGCCGCGGTTGCTGAAGAACAACAGGAAGTCGTGGCTCGAGCACACGAAGAGGTGCTCGATGAAGTCGCCGTCCTTCATGTTCATGCCGGTGACGCCACGGCCGCCGCGGTTCTGCTGGCGGTAGGTCGAGAGCGGCAGCGACTTGATGTAGCCGGAGTGCGTGATCGTGATGACCATCTGCTGGTCGGCGATCAGGTCCTCGATGTCGATCTCGTCTTCGGAGTCCGTGATGAGCGTGCGGCGGTCGTCGCCGAAGCGCTCGGAGATCTCGGTGAGCTCCTCCTCGATGAGCGCGAACACCTTGCGCTCGTCGCCGAGGATCGCGCGGAGTTCGCCGATGCGCTCGAGCTTGTCCTTGTGCTCGGCGGCGATCGCGTCGGCCTCGAGGGCGGTCAGCTGCGACAGGCGCAGGTCGAGGATGGCCGACGCCTGGATCTCGCTCAGGTCGAAGCGCGACATGAGCTCGGTGCGGGCGGTCTCGCGATCGCGCGACGCACGGATGACCTCGATGACCTCGTCGAGGTGGTCGAGCGCCTTGAGCAGGCCTTCGAGCACGTGGACGCGGCGCTCGAGGACGCCGAGCTCGTGCTTGGAGCGCCGGACGATCACCTCGCGCTGGTGCTCGACCCACACGCGCAGCGATTCCTTGAGCGACAGCGTGCGCGGCACGTTGTCGACGAGGGCGACCATGTTCACGCCGAACGTGGTCTGCATCGCGGTGTGCTTGTAGAGCTTGTTGCGGACGACGTCCGGGATGACGTCGCGCTTGAGCTCGATGACCAGGCGCATGCCGCGGCGGTCGGACTCGTCTTGGATGTTGCTGATCTCGGGGATCCGCTTGTCGTGGACGAGCTGGGCGATCTTGACGATGAGGCCGTTCTCGCCGCCCTTCTTGACCTCGTACGGGAGCTCGGTGACGATCAGCGCCTCCTTGCCACGGCCGATGTCCTCGACGTGCATCTTGGCCCGCACGCGGACCTTGCCGCGGCCGGTCTCGTACGCGTCGGCGATGCCCTGGCGGCCGACGATGATGCCGGCGGTCGGGAAGTCCGGACCCTTGACGTGCTGGAGGAGCTCCTCGGTGGTGATGTCCGGGTTCTTGATGAACGCCAGGACGCCGGCGGTGATCTCGCGCAGGTTGTGTGGCGGGATCTTCGTGGCCATGCCGACGGCGATGCCGGAGCCGCCGTTGACGAGCATGTTCGGGAAGCGCGCCGGCAGCACGACCGGCTCCTGCTTGGAGCCGTCGTAGTTGGGCTGGAAGTCGACGGTGTCGGAGTCGAGGTCGCGGAGCATCTCCGTGGCGATGCGGGAGAGGCGCGCCTCGGTATACCGCATGGCGGCGGCGGGATCGTCGTCGATCGAGCCGAAGTTGCCCTGGCCGTCGATGAGCTCGTAGCGCATCGAGAACGGCTGGGCCATGCGCACGAGCGTGTCGTAGATCGACTGGTCGCCGTGCGGGTGGTACTTCCCCATGACGTCGCCGACGATGGCGGCGCTCTTGGAGTACGGGCGGGTCGGGCCCTGGCCGTTCTCGTTCATGGAGAACAGCACGCGGCGGTGCACCGGCTTGAGGCCGTCGCGGGCGTCGGGGAGGGCGCGGCCCACGATCACGCTCATCGCGTAATCGAGGTACGCCGTGTGCATCTCGTCTTCGAGTGCGCGCGGCTCGATGTTGCCGCCGCC
>JAVHXX010000007.1 GCA_031119595.1 Patulibacter sp.
AGACCGCGCTCGGGCGCTTTCCGGCGGCCGGGCACGATGACGGCGACCTCGCGGAGCACGACCTCGTTGGCGATGCCGGTCACGAACGACTCCCGGTCGACCTGGCCCGCGTCGACGGACTCGCGGAGTTCGGCTGCGCTGCCGTACCCGTGCTTCTCCAGGACGGTCTGGGCCGCGACCACTCGCAGCTGCTCCGCGAAGTAGCCCACGGCGATCGGCGTGAGGATGTAGACCCAGGCGAGGGCGTCCTTCGGGGCGGTGCCGGTGAGCGAGTAGATCCCGGCGAACGCCGCGTAGACCGCGCCCGCGAGCTGGCCTGCCCGCGCCAGGATCCAGAAGAGGAGGTTCGGGCGACCGAGCGCCCACTCGATGGCACCGACCACGGCTGCGGCACCGTTGATGGCGCCGGTGATGACCGCGCCGACCACGTAGGGATCCGACATCGCGCCCCATGGTGACGGGCCACGCGCCGCTGCGCGCAGCCGCCGCGCGGAGTGGCCGTTCCGCGCTCCGGTCCGACGCGCCGGGGGTCCCGCGATCGCCCCGTGGCGCGCTGCAATTCGCCGATCAGGTCCACGTACCAAGCGCCACGATGTAGGCGCCTGCCGCACTCGGTGCTAGAACAGGTGTCGTGCTGCAGAGTTACCTGCCCGCGCTCGTCTTCATCGCGGTCGCCACGCTGATCGGAATCACCTTCGTCGGCGCAGGCTCGATGTTGGGTCCGAAGCGCACGATCAACCACAAGACGGACCCCTACGAATGTGGTCTTCCGTCGGACGTGAAGAGCGGGTTCCGGTTCGGGGTGAGCTTCTACCTCATCGCGATGCTCTTCATCCTGTTCGACATCGAGGTGGTCTTCCTCTACCCGATCGCCGTGCAGCTCAAGGCCTTCGGCACGTTCGCGTTGCTCGAGACCATCACCTTCATCGGCCTCCTGGCCGTGGCGCTCCTCTACGTGTGGCGCCGGGGAGCACTCGAATGGATCTGACCCGCCAGCCGCTCGACGCCTCGGACTTCAAGGTCCGTCAGATGGAGTCGCAGCGCATGCTCCGCGGAGACATGTCGCAGGACGAGCTCGAGAAGTACGTCGAGAGCCGCGTCCTCACCACCACCCTCGACAAGGCCCTCACGTGGGCCCGCTCGAACGCGATCTTCCCGGCCACCTTCGGCCTCGCCTGCTGCGCGATCGAGATGATCACGCTCGTCGGCTCCCGCCTCGACATCGCCCGCATCGGCTCCGAGGCGATGCGCGCGAGCCCGCGTCAGGCCGACCTCCTGATCCTGTCCGGCCGGGTGTCGATCAAGATGGCGCCGATCATCCGCCGCATCTACGACCAGATGCTCGAGCCCAAGTGGACCATCGCGATGGGGGCCTGCTCGTCGTCGATGGGCGTGTTCAACAACTACGCGATCGTCCCCGCCGACAAGTTCCTCCCGGTCGACGTCCACGTGCCCGGCTGCCCGCCGCGCCCCGAGGCCGTGATGTACGGGATCCTCAAGCTCCGCGACCAGATCCAGGCGAAGCCGGATCTCGGCTGGCGCGCCCGCTACGACGCCGGCTCCACGATCGAGGTGCTGGGCACCGAGGGCGTGCCCGGTGGCGGCGGGTCGATCACCACCCTCCAGAACGGCGCCGAGCGCAAGCGCGCCGCCGAGGACGCCGCGATCCGCGCCGCACGTGAGGCCGCGCCGGGCCTCGCGGTCCCGCCCGCCCAGACCGCCGTCGCGCACGGGAACTCGCGTGCCTGATCCGACCGGTCTCGAGCTCCTGGCGGGCGTCCTGCGTTCGCGCCTCGGCGACGACGCGGTCGTCGGCACCACGTTCCACCGTGGCCACGCGACCATCGAGATCGACCCCGAGCATGTGGTCGAGTCGCTCTCGCTCCTGCGCCACGAGGGCTACCGCTTCCTCTCGAGCGTCCACGGCGCCGACGAGTTCCCGGCCGAGCCGCGCCTCGCCGTGCACTACGAGCTCCTCGACATGCAGCGTCCGGATCGCGTCAACGTGAAGCTGCGCGTCCCGACGGACGCGCCGATCGTCGCGTCGGTCACGCCGGGCTGGCCCACCGCCGACCACCAGGAGCGCGAGATCTACGACCTCCTCGGCGTGATCTTCGAGGGCCATCCGGACCTCCGCCGCATCCTCATGCCCGAGGACTACGAGGGGCATCCGCAGCGTCGTGATTTCCCGATCGGTGGCGAGCCCGTGCTCTTCACGCACCACGAAGCCGACGGCGAGCACTACCCGCGATGACCGCTCCGACCGACCTCACCCCCGGCACGCCGGAGTACGACTACCGCAAGCTCGAGGAGTCGGTGACGATGTCGCCGATGGAGCGGGTGGTCGGTGCCTCCGGCGAAGAGCTCATGACGATCAACATGGGGCCGCACCATCCGGCGACCCATGGCGTGCTCCGTCTGCTCGTCACCCTCGACGGCGAGATCGTCCGCGACCTGCGGCCGCTCATCGGCTACCTCCACACCGGCATCGAGAAGACCGCCGAGGACAAGTCGTACTGGAAGGTCATCCCGCTCGTGGAGCGGATGGACTACCTCGCCTACTACTTCAACTCCATGGCGTACGTCCACGCCGTCGAGACGCTCGGTGAGGTCGAGGTCCCGAAGCGCGCCCAGTACCTGCGCGTGATCCACATGGAGCTCAACCGGATCATGAGCCACCTGTTCTGGTTCGGCACGAGCTGCCTCGACATCGGCGCGATGAGCCTCCTCTGGTACTCGCTCCGTGAGCGCGACACCATCCTCGACCTCTTCGAGTCGAGCTCCGGCCAGCGCATGCACACGCGCTACTTCCAGCTCGGCGGGGTCGCCGAGGACATCCCGCGCGGGTGGGAGAAGCGCTGCCTCGCGTTCGTGAAGCAGCTGCCGGGTCGCATCCAGCAGTTCCGCGACCTCATCTACGCGAACGAGATCGCCCTCCAGCGCCTCAAGGGCGTCGGCATCGTCGACGCGGACCGCCTCCAGGCGCTCGGCGTCACCGGCCCGCTGCTGCGCGCCGCGGGCGTCGAGTGGGACCTCCGCAAGGCGATGCCGTACTCCTCCTACGAGGACTTCGACTTCGGCGTGCCGCTGGGTGCCGTCGGTGACAACTTCGACCGCATGGCCGTGCGCCTCGCCGAGATCGAGGAGTCGGTGAAGATCATCGAGCAGGCCCTCGCCGGCCTCCCCGAGGGCCCGACCATCACCGACGACCGCAAGGTCGCCCTCCCGCCGCGCCACGAGCTCGCCACCTCGATGGAGGCGCTCATCCACCACTTCAAGCTCGTCACCGAGGGCTGGCGCGTGCCGCCCGGCGAGCTCTACGCCAGTATCGAGGGCCCCCGCGGCGAACTCGGCTGCTTCGTCCGCTCGGACGGCTCCGCCAAGCCCGCCCGCGTCCACATCCGCGACTCGTCGTTCGTGAACCTCCAGGCCATCGCCGACATGTGCCGTGGCGGCTACGTGGCCGACCTCATCGCCACGCTGGCGATGCTGGACCCGATCCTCGGCGGGATCGACCGGTAAGACGGCTGGCGCACGCCGCTCGCTTGCATCTCCGGCCCGGGCGTGACGATCCGCAGCCGGAGGCCTGAGAACATCACGCCCGCACCGGATCTGCCGCGCGATCACGGCAACTCAAGGGTCTGCGGAGGGACGGGATCGCCGTCGCTCCCGGCTCGCGACGAGGTCAATTGAAATCCATTGGCGGGCGGATGGGGCGCGGCTAGGATCGCGCCACCTCGTCCGGCCAACGGAGCTCCGGACGACCCCGAATCGCAGGAGCAGCGAGTGCCGCAAAAAGGCGTCGTGTTCTCAACGGACCTCAGCATGTCGGAGTGCGCCGATGCCTTCCAGGCCGGCGCCAAATCGGCGAAGGGCATCAACGCCAAGCTGACCGAAATCGCCGCGCACATCGCAGGGAACGGTGACATGACCGGCTTCTACACGCCGACGTTCGACTCGCCGTTCGCCGGCATCGAGGGTGTCCCGGACCTGGCGGTCGGCATGAACTTCCTCGGTCCGATGGATGGCGCCCGGGGCCCCGGCACGCCGGTCCACATGTACGTCGACGAGCAGGGCTCGAGCCGTTCCGTCCAACTCGTGTCGAAGCACGGGTTCACCAACGGCCCCCGCGCAGCCCGCCTCACCCGCAAGGTCTTCGACGTCTTCCGAGCCGCCGACCCGAATCTCACCATCACCGCCGGCAACCTCTGATCCGCTTCCGATGGGGCTCTTCGGAAAGACACCGGCGCCCGCGCCGGAGGACCTCACCAGCCGCCAGTACGTGGCCGTCGCGCCGCCCGGGCCACGGACCACCAACCTCGCGAGCGCGGCGTACCTCGCGGTGCGGTCGCTGCCGATCGCGTCGGCGGAGCGGTTCGGCGCGCTCCTCACGATCGCGGAGGTGTCCGCCGCGACGGAGACCGTCCGCGCGCTGATGATCCAGGACCGTGACCTCAGCGGTTGGGTGGCGCGCAAGGCCCTCGTGCAATTGCACGCGATCCTCGGCGGCGCGATGTCGAACGACTACGGACAGAACCTCGAGCGGGCCTATTCCGCGGCCGGGTTCGTCGCTCCACCGGGCGGCGTCCCCGTTCGTCCGAGCGAGCCCGCGCCGCACCTCGACGACACGCAGCTCGCCGGGAGCATCGGCCTCGGCACGCTGGTGCAGGCGCTGCTCTCTGCCGTGGTCGTCAAGGACGTCGACGCCAACCCGGGCGGGATGGCGCAGCTGAGCGACCTCTACACGGGCGCGAGCGGGGAGGACGTGGAGACGACCGCCTACGACGTCATCGCGTGGGTGTCGATCGTCCTCTCGCGGCTTGACCACGGCGGCGAGTTCAGCACCCCGGTGCCGTTCTTCGACGAGCAGTTCCGTGCGATTCCGCGCCTCGCGAGGGCCGGCTGGTACCCGAACCCGGCGAACGCGGGCGGGATCGAGAACGGCGATGCCCGCTTCCAACGCTTCTGGGACGGGGCCTGGACGGACCGCGTGCGGCTCCGCGAGGGCAAGGGATGGTCGACCGGTTCGGTGTCGCTGCACCAGATGCCCTCGGACTGAGCCGTCCCGGGACAGCTGCCGGCACCCGACGCATGTCGATGGCCCGAGACCACCCCGACCGTCTGTTGGAGCCTCGGGCTGCCATCGTTTAGGCGTCGGGCAGCTCCTCTGCACCGATCCATTTGACGCCGCATCCGAGGGTCTGAACCTGATCCTGTGCCGGGACGTCGCCGGCGGCGACGGCCCGCACGGCGGCACGCAGGTCCGCGCCGTCTGAACGGAGCCCGTTGCCGGGCGTGCTCGAGTCGATCCGCCCGTGGTAGACGAGGGTCCCGGCACCGTCGAAGACGAATGCGTCGGGTGTGACGGCGGCGCCGAGCGCGGTCGTTGCGGACTGATCCGCGTCGACGACATAGGGGAAGGACCAGCCGGCGCCGTCGGCGAACGGGCCCATCCGTTCGGGCGCGTCGCCCGGATGCGTGGCGACGTTCGGGTTGATGGCCACGGCGACGACACCAAGCGTCGACCACTCGCGCCCCAGGTCTCCGAGGGTCGGCGCGACGTGTTTGACGAACGGGCAGTGGTTGCACACCACGAGGACCACCGTGGGGCGGTCGCCACGGTGCTCCTCGAGGGAGAAGGAGCCCCCGGTCGGAGTGGTCAGCCGGAGCCGAGGCAGCAGGTCGCCGATGTGCACGTCGGGGGCTCCGTCAGAGGATGTTGCGGAAGGTGATGCTGAATCGCGGCGAGGTGATCGCCGGATCCTTCGGCACGGAGTGCTCGTAGTGGCGCTGCAGTTCGCCGGCCATCCACAGCACACTCCCGGACGCAAGCGTGAACTCGGCCAGGGGAGCGCCGTCGGCGATCGCCCGGAAGCGGAGGGGGCGAGGCGCGCCGAGGCTCAGGATGGCGATCGAGGTGTCCGGCACGTGGAGGTCGATCTTGTCCGGGTGCCAGCCCACGAAGTCCGTGCCGTCGCGGTACCAGTTGACGATCGCGTAGTTGAAGGGATGGCCGGCCTCTTCGGCGAGCCGGTCCCGGAGGGTCGCGACAGGCGCCGGCCAGGGATGTTCCTGGTCCATCCCGCCGCCCGACACGCCGGGATCGGCGAACGCCGCGATCAGACGCGGGGCCCGGAGGCCCGACGCCTCGTACGACGGAGCCATGGCCGTGAGCGCTTCGACCACGCCCTGCTGCGTGGCCGCGTCGATCCACGACGTCACGTAGGTGACCGTCGCCTCGCGTACCGGGTCACTGATCAGGAACTGGGTCACGGACCGGATCGTACGTCAGGACCGGGCCCCTGCCACCTCATTTCAATCGACCCCGGATAGCGCGATCGCCAGGGCCTGACAACCGGGTTTTTATTGGGCGACGGCGGCGAAAGCGCGGTCTACATTGGCACCGATGTGGGGCCGAACGGCGGCTTCGCGGAGCCGGCAGCGCCGGAGATGGAGCACACCATGCAGTACACCCCCGACGTCGCTGAACTCGTCGACAACCCTCTCGGTGGACGCACGCCGGAGGAGGTCCGTGAGATCTGTTCGAGCACCGTCGCGCTGCGCGCCCTCGCCCACCCGCCGCAGGACTTCCTCATCGAGAAGTTCTGCCGCGAGTACGACGAGTACACCGAGGCGGAGGCCCGTGAGATCTTCGAGGACCTGAAGCGGTTCCTCGTCGCGGGGGAGCTCCTCGACCGCTCGCTCGCTCCGAGCCTTCCGGTCGACAACATGTGGCATGCGTGGATCCTGTTCACGAAGGACTACCACGAGTTCGGCGACCTCCTGAACGGGTACATCCACCACCGCCCGATCCCGAAGGGCGACGCCGCGCAGCCGCCGCTCGAGCCGACGATCGCCGTGATGGAGGCCGCCTACGGCTCCGTCAGTGACCGCTCCTTCCCGCAGGAGCTCGGTTCCTACGGGATCATGGACTGCAAGCGCGGCGTCTGACGCTGCATGACGACACTGGCCGAGCTCCTCGCGACGCGGTGGGCCGGAGCGGAGGCGGAACGTCGCCCTCCGCTCCGGCCGACATCGCCGCTGGACGAGCGCTCGGTCGTGTTGGTCGGCCGCGGCGCGGACCAGCACCTCGACGCCGTCGAAGCGGAGCTCCGACGGCGCGGTGAACCTTCGTTCCGCGTCGCCGTCGACGCCCCGCGTCCGGTGGCCGCGCAACGACCGGTCGACGACCACGCCGGGACTCGGTGTCGATCGGCGTTGGTCCGTGAGACGGGCGCCACACGCCCGCTCGCGCACCACAACGATCGGACGGTGCGGTCCGCGCACGACCACCCCGAGCGGATTCGTCCGTTCACGGCTCGGGAGAACGAAGCCGCGGTCCTCGGATGGCTCGCCGGCCTCGAGACCGACACCTGGATCAACGATCCGTGGGCGCTGCCGCGTGCCGAACTCAAGATCGAGCAGCTCCGCGTGGCCCGCCGTGCCGGCCTGCGGACTCCACCGACGGTGGTCACCGGCGACGCCGATGCCGTCCGGACGCTCGCGGACGCCGCGCCCGACGGCATCATCTACAAGAGTCTGAGCGATCCACTCGTGTGGATCGGCGATGACGCCGGCTTCCTGTACTCGACGCAGCTCGGGCCGGAACACCTCGGCGAACTCGAGGGCCTGCTCCGCCACGTCGGCCTGTTCCAGGCACGGATCCGTGCCCGTTCCGAACTGCGGGTCACCGTCGTCGGCGAGATGACGTTCTCCGTTCGGGTCCGGGCGCCCGATCTCGACCAGGTCGACTGGCGGCGCGGGCTCGATCGGAGACAGCTCCGGTACGAGGTGATCGTGCTCGACGACGATCTCCACCGGCGGATCCTCGCGACCGTCGGCGCGCTCGGCCTGACGTACGCCGCGGTCGACCTCATCGAGGACGACGCCGGATGGGTGTTCCTCGAGGTGAACCCGGCCGGTGCCTACCGTTGGCTGGAGACCGGGCTCGACCTCCCGATCACGCCGGCGATCTGCGACCTGCTGCTGGCGACATGAGCGGTCCGTGGCCTTCGCTCGCACCGCTCGCCGCCCCGGGTCGCTGGACCACGGACCAGGCCCTCGACGTGTTGCGGGACGCCGTGCGGGATCCGCGACGGACCCGCACGCTGCAGCACCACGAGGTGGTCACCTGGGTCCGCCGTGACCTCGTCGCACCGGCCACGGCGGCCCCGGATCCCGATGCCGTCTACAGGCGGGTCCGCGACGGAGGGGGAGGCGAGACCGCGTTCCTCAGCGGCGAACCAGCCCTCCAACGTGCCGGGTACGGAACGCTGTGCGACGGGGTGCCGGTCACCGCGCGGCAGCGCTTCCTCGGTCTGGGGAACGTCTGGTGCGTCGGCCTGCCGGATGCCCGGGACCGCGTGCTCGATCTCGGATGCGGCGCCGGTGTCGACACGATGATCGCCGCACGTGCCCTGGGCAGCGGCGAGGCACGCGGCGTCGACGTGCGCACGACCCTGCTCCCGGACACGGGCGACACATTCCCGCGCTGCGTCTTCTCGGCTGCGCCTGCCGAGGCGACGGCACTCCCGGACGGTTGGGCGACGCTGGTGATCGCGAACGGCCTGCCTCCCCTGTTGGGGCTGGAGCGGGCAGGCCCCGTCCTCGACGAGATCCGCCGGGTGTCGACGCCTGACGTCGAGCTGCGGTTCACGACGCTGCTCGCCGACCCCGGGATCGGCGATCTCGGACTCGTGAACGCCCGACGGACGGGCAAGCCCTTGGCGTCCGATGTGATCGCCCTCCTGGCGGAGGCCGGGTGGGCCGTCGGGGAGATCGTCCCGTTGCCCTCCTTGTTCGTGGAGCCCGCCGTCCGATCCGGTGAACGGTTCGCGCTCGTCCGAGCTTCGCGCGCCGCCACCTGAGGCGCTCCCGCTCACGGCGTCCCGAGGGTGTTCCCCAACTGAGCTCCGTGGCGCAGCCACCAGTCGTACAGCATGCCCACGGAGCCGCGGCGCGACGCGAATTGGTAGAGGTCGCCCTGGGCGTCACCCCATTCGATCCGGGCGACGTGGCCCGTCTGGAAACACATGAGGCGGCCGCTGTACGCGCCGCTCTTGCGGGACCAGGTGCCGGCGAATCCGCCGCCGGAGGCGCCGTCGCGGCAGCGGTGGGCGCTCGCGCCCGAGGCGTCGGTGGAGTTCAGGCGCGCATGCTGGTACTCGCCGCGGGCGCGGGTGTTGCTCAGCTGGAGCACCCGCACCGAGACGGAGGAGATCGTGCACGACGCCTCGGCGGTGAGCCAGGCGCGTGGTCGGCCCGGCCGATCGGGATCGGCGGCGGTGCAGAGCCCGCCGTAGTTCGCCTGGGTGGTCGAAGCCAGGCCCGCGGATGCGCCCGCGACGTCGTGCCGGTGTGCGGTGGAGGCTGCGACGGTGCCGAGCACTCCGACGGCGACGGCGACGAGCACACCGAGGGCGACGATCAGCGTGCGCTGGCGGCCGATCGAGAACGTCGGCCCGAGCGAGACGACGCGGGCCATCCGTCCGACGGCCGCCGAGACGGAGGACGCCACCAGCGCCCAGCCGAACGCGCTCGTGGCAAGCCCCGCCGCATCGTGGGCGTGGAGGCCCGCCCAGGCGAACGGCGCGGCGAACGCCACCACGCGTGGCAGGAGCAACTCGCCGCCGAGATCGTCCGCCCAGGTTCCCCGGCCGGTGTGTTCGTGGAGACCGTCGGCGAGCAGGATCGACCCGACCTCCAGCCCGACCGCGATGACCACGGCCGGAAGCAGGGACAGGGCCGTCTCGGCGGCGAGATCGGCGACCGCCCCCGACCCACCGTCCGGCACGTGCAGGACGGCAGCAGCCAGGACGACGCCGCTGAACACGGCGACGAGGAGGACGCCGAGGATCGCGAGCCGCAGCGCCTGCCCGGTCGAACGCCAGCGAAGTTCGCGCCGTCGGCGGCGCTCCTCCTCCTGTTCGCGGCGCAGCCGCTCGTGTTCGGCCTCGGTCTGCTCGACCGCGGCCGGCGCGGCGGTCTGCAGCACGAGGTCGCGGACCAACGGTGGATCGGCGGCGTCCGTGGCGGTCAGCAGGCGGTTGAACCACACCTGTTCCCGGGCGAGGTCGTCGTCGGCGTACGCCGCGGCCTGCCGCGACACCTCGCTCGCCCGGCGGTCGTCGAGGAGTGCGTGGAGGACGTTCGCGCGGAGGAGGTGCGTGCGGCGGTCTGACGGCTGGTCGCCGGTGTGGCTCGCCACGGCGTCGAGGTACGTGATCACCGAGTCCGAGATCTCGTTCCAGTCGAAGTCGAGTTCGGCCCAGGTCGCTGCGTCGGGGTGGCCGGCGAACAGCGGCAGCAGACCCTCGTCGTAGAGGGTCATGAGGGTCGAGAGGCTCGACGCCGGATGGCCCGTCGCGGCCTCCGCGGCGAGCTGGGCCAGCCCGCCTCCGGACAGGACCCGGCCGTCGACCACGGGATCGCAGCCCGGATCGAGCTCCAGCCGCAGCCGCGCGAGGCGCGGCGCGGCCGGCCCGACCTGGGCGAGGGTGTTGCGGGCGTCGGTGAGATGGGCGTGGTCGAGGAACTTCTCGAACCGCTTCGCGTGGCCGCGGCGGGTGAGCTCGTCGCCGACGAAGAGCTCGAGGGCGTCGTCCCAGTGGCGGCCGAGGGCATGGGCCAGCAGGACGGCGTCGTCGTAGGTCTGCTCGCCGTCGCCCTCGATGGCCCGGAACACGAACTTCGCCTGGACCTTCGCCGAGCGCGGCGCTCGGAGGTCCTGGTCGAAGCACTCCTCCGGCTCCTCGCCCCGCAGCCACGCCGAGACCTGGTCGCCGCCCCAGCGCCGGGTGGTGTCGCGGGTGAGCAGGCCCCGGCACACCCGTTGCCACGCCTCCGGGACGTCCGCGAGCGGGATCGGCCGCTCGCCGATCTGCTGGGCCATCGTCTGGTCGTTGAGGGCGTCGCCGAGCTCGCGGACGATCGGGTGGGCCCCGAGCAGCATCTCGGCGATGCACATCCCGAGCGACCACCAGTCGGCTGGGCGGCCGAACGTGCCGTAGACGGCCTCGGGCGGTGCGTATGCCACGGTGCGGTTCGTGTCGAGGTACAGCTTCGTGCTGTGGTCGAGGCGCTCGGACAGACCGAAGTCCGCGACCACGAGATCGAGCGGATCGCGGTCCCGCAGGAGGAAGTTCTCGGGCTTGAGGTCACGATGGATGAGGTCGACCTCGGTGCCGTGGAGGTCGACCAGCGCCGCGCTGGCCTCGGTCAACACCGCGCGGACCCGCGCCTCCGGCACGACCGGCCCCTCGTCCCGGATGAGGTCCCGGAGCGACCCGGCGGCACAGAACTCGAGCACTTCGTATGCCGTCCCGCGGTAGGTCGCCGGCGGTTCGATCGTGCGCACCACGTGGTCGGGTGAGGCCAGGGCGAGCTGCTCCCGCACGCGCTCGTCGGCCGGGGTGTGCGGCGGCCGGTACAACTTGACCACGCAGCGGACGTCCGGATCGTCGACGGGCGCCACGAGGAGGACATCGGCTTCGCTGCCACCGTCGAGCTGGCGGACGACGGTGTACCGCTCGGCCAGCGGTTGCGGCAGGTTGATGCGGCGGTAGTCGTCGCCCTCCGGAACGTCGGCCGGGCGGACCACGCGGGTCTTCGCGTTCGGGGAGACGATCCGGGTGCCGTCCCCACGGGCGATCCGCGTGCCGCCGTCGGTGTCGTCAGGTGCGGTCATGGCGCAGGTGCACCTCGGGTCCGAGGCTCAGGATCGAACCGGGGTACAGGATGTGCTCGTCGTCCGGGCCGTCGAGGGCGACCTGGTCGACCGAGGTGCCGTTGGTCGAGCAGAGGTCACGCACGAGCAGCGTGCCCTCGTGTCGCCGGATCTCGGCGTGCGTGCCGCTGACCGAATCGAACTGGACGAGCTCCGGCGATCCGGGTTGCAGGCGGCCGATCGTCCACGGTCCCTCGCCCGTCAGCACGACCGTCGCATCGGCGCCGAGGGCCCGCAGGACCGACGAGGCGCCGAGTGCCTGCGGCACGGCAGGGGCGGCCGGCCGCGACGCTCCGCAGTACGGGCAAGCGTCGAGTTCCGCGGTGAGGGACTCCGGCGGACATCCCGCGGTGCCGCACCGCCAATCGCCGACGGCCGCGGTGGCGCCGGCCACGACCGTCGCGACCTCGGCGGGCGGTGGTGGCGGTGTCGCGCGGCGGGGCGTCACGGGGCTGGCCTCGGCGCCGCAGTGGGGACACACCATGTCGTCGTCGAGGTCCACGGGGCGCCCGCACTGGGTGCAGTCGACGATCTGACTCACGACGAGACCTCCAGGTCGAAGACCTGCCCGTGCCGGTGGACGGCCGCGACGGTGAGCGTGTCGCCGCGCGCGAGCGGCGCGGCGAAGAGGTGTCGCGACAGGGGGTTGACGAGGGCGCTCTCGAGGACGGTCCCGATGCCGCGGCCGCCGTTGTCGAGGTTGGCGATCGCGAGGTCCGTGAGGGTGGCGAGGGCGTCGGGTCCGACGATGAGGGTTGCGCCGTATTCACGCTCGACGCGGGCGACCACGTTGCGCAGCATCAGGTCGAGGATGCGCCGCCCGGTGTCCTCGTCGATGAAGTCGAAGACCACGATGCCGTCGCCGAGGCGGTTCAGCAGCTCCGGACGGCCGAGGTGACGCGTGAAGTGATCGGTGATCGCCTCCCTTATCCGCTCGTGTGCCTCCTCGCGCGGCGTCGTTCGGGTCACGTTCGCGCGGCGCTTGCCGGGAGCATCCGGATCCTCCACCCAGATGCCGAGGTTCGACGTGAACACGAGGACGCACTCCGTGAAGTACACGGTCGCGCCGCGCCCGTCGGTCAGGCGTCCGTCCTCGAGGATCTGGAGGAACTTGTCGAGGATGTTGCGGTTGGCCTTGTCGATCTCGTCGAACAGGACCAGGCTGAACGGCCGCTCGCGGACGGCGTTCGTGAGTTCGCCGCCGGCGCTGAACCCGACGTACCCCGGGGGCGCGCCGATGAGTCGCTCGGCGGCCTGCTCGGCCGAGAACTCGCTCATGTCGAACCGGATGTAGGCGTCCTCGTCGCCGAACACGAGCGTTGTGAGTGCCTTCGCGAGCTCGGTCTTGCCGACGCCGGTCGGCCCGGCGAGGAAGAGGGCGCCGCGGGGCCTCGTGCCGTACGGCGACCCGTGTGCCCCGGTCAGGCCGGTCGATGCGCGGAGCATGAGGTCGAGGGCCTTGCGCACCGCGTCGTCCTGGCCGAGGACCCGGGCGCCGAGCGTGGCCTCGGCGTCGCGGAGGCGCTCGCGGAGATCCTCGGTCCGCCAGGGGTTGTCGACCACGCCGACCCGGTAGGCGCGGGCGGCGTCGTCGATGTCCGCGAGGTTCGTCCTCGCCTCCCGGGCGAGCTGGGCGATCGAGGCCAGCGCCCGGATCGTCAAGCCGTCGGTCTGGCTCGCGAGCCTGCGCGTGTACTCCTCCTGGTGCTCGACCGGGCTGCTCGGCCAGTCCGGGAGGTTCTTCAGCAGGCTCGCGGCCGCGCGTCGCCGCTCGCCGAACGACGGTCGCGGGATCGAGATGGTGCGCAGGCGGTCGTCGTGGGTCATCAGCCACGGCGGCAGTTCGCGGTCGCGGTCGACCACGAAGACGATCGTGTTGAAGAGTTGACGCGGCGGGTCGCCGTCGGCGGTGGGCGCGGGGGTCGACCGGGCGGCGAGCGCGGCCTGTTCGGCGGCGACGAACACTGCGTGCTCGGCCTCGCTCAGGCGCTCGGGATCGAGCGTGAGCCGGGACGCCAGTTCCGCGACCAGGGCCACGCGGGGAGCGCGGGGCGTCGGCTCGTCGGCAGTCGCGTCGCGCACGGGCGGGAACGCGACCGCGAGGAGGTCCTCGCGGAGACTCTCGAGCGGGGTTGCATCGCGACGGCTGGTGGTCGGGTCGCCGGTCACCGGCCGGCCGAGCACGAAGCTCGCGGCCTCGCGGGCCTGCTCGGTCGGCGGATGGCAACGCGAGCCCTGGGCCGGGTCGGCGATCACGAGCGCCTCATAGCCGCGGGCGCTCAGCGCGCGCCAGATCGCGTCGATCAGGTTCGCGACGGGCGTCTCCTTGCCATCGGTGTTCGGGAGGAAGTACCGGTCGTGGACGTTGCCCTCGAGCACGATCTGCGGCGCGATCGCGAGGGCACTCTGCAGCTCCCGGTACCAGGCGGGGGCGGTCGTCATCGTTCCCGCTCGCGAGGCGCACGGCGCTCGGCCCGTCGGTGGCGGACGACGGGAGCCGTCTTGACCTCCGGCAAGGCCTGGTCGACCTGCACCGGCACCGCTCCCGGATCGAGCGCACTCGTGCGGTCGAACGCGACGCCGAGACCGGCGAGGTCGTCGGTGAGCTGCTCGTAGCTCTCACAGACCGTCGCCTCGACCGCGATGTCCTGGGCGGTCGCAACGGCGCCGGGCCCGCGGACCACGTTCACGCGCACGGTCTGGGCGCCCGCCGGGCGGCGCACACGGATCACGTAGCCGTCCCACGGCGTCCGGACGTCGGCGTAGCCCGTCGACTCGAGGTGGGTGGCGAAGCTCGCCTCGACGCCGTAGCCGAGATCGGTCAGCGCGGTGGCCAGCGACGCCGCCAGGTACGCGCGGGCGGTCTCCTCGCGGCCTTCGGCCACGAGCGCTTCGACCCGGCGCAGGAGTGGCGCGGGCAACGGGCCCGCGCCATCGCGGGCGAGCCGGAGGTCGCGGCGGGCGGTCGAGACGCCGTCGACGTCGACGGACGCCAGCGCCTCGAGGGCGGCGTCGACGGCCGCGCCGCGTGCTGCCCGCTCGCGGACGGCTGCGGTGACCTCGGCGACGGCGCTCCGGAGGACGTCGATGCGTCCCTCGACGGCCGCGCCACCCTCCAGCGCGGAGACCGCGAGCGTGTCGATGTGCGCGCGCTCGGTCTCGGTCGCGGTCGGCGCGAGGCGCGCGACGATCCGCGCCACGGTCTCGACGATGTCGTCCGCCGACCGCCCGGCCGTGGGCACCTCGGTGCGGGCCCGGCCCAGGGCACGTTCCAGCGCGGCGCGTTCGGCCTCGTCACGCCGCTCCTCCACCACGACCCCGGCCGTGATCGTCGACGCGAACCGCTGGAACGACGCCTCCTCGATCTCGTGGTCGAGGGTGGCCTCTGCCTCGCGGATCGCCGCGCGCACGGCGATGTGCGACGCCTCGGCGTCCACGATCACCGGGAGCGCGCTGATCCGCGAGACGCCGCTGCCCCAGCGTTCTGCCGCGGCGGCATGCCGTGCGGCGAGTGCCTCCGCGGCGATGGTCAGCTGTCGCGAGACCTCGCGCAGCCGTGCGGCCTCCTGCTGGGCGGCGATCACGGCGGGGTCGACGCGGTAGCTGTAGCTCTTGGGTCCGGACATGGTTCAGGCGCTCCAGGACGTGTCGAGCAGTTCGATGCCACGGTCGGCGAGGGAGCGCTCGACCCTCTCGAGGTCGTCCCGCCGGGGGATGCCGATGAGCCAGAGCGACTCCCCGACGGCGACCTGGAGCTCGGGGCGGCTCCGTGCGGTGTCGACGTACGCGTCGAACCGCGTGTGACCGAGCGGCGAGCGCGGACTCAGCACCTGGTTCGCGGAGCCGCGCCAGACGAGGTCGGTCGGGCGGCCGTCGACGTACGGGCCCCACAGGAGCGCGTCGATGCCGTCCAGGGCCGCAGCCCGATGGCGCTCGAGCCAGCGCTCCGAGTACCCGGAGTAGCAGAGGATGTCGATGGTGCGGTCGTGGTCTCGCGCGTGCCGGCGGAGCCCGGCGACGAGGGCCTGTAGCGCGGCCGGCTGGTCGAACGGTTCGCCACCCGAGATGGTGACCCCGGTGACGGCGTCGTCGACGCACGCCTGCGCGAACGCCTCGGTGACCGCGTCGATCGACCAGTCGGTGCCGCCGGCGCCGTCCCAGGTGTCGCGTGAGACGCATCCGGCACAGCCGATCGAGCAGCCCTGTACCCAGATGCCGAAGCGCGTGCCGGGGCCGAGCACCGTGACGGGCGTGTGGATCCGGCTCAGGCGGATCGTCGGTGGCGCGTCGACGGCGTCGCCGGCTCGTGGATCCTGGGCGCTCACGGCCACCGGTGATAGCTGGCGACCGAACGGCGGCGCAACCAATTGAAATGCACGCCCGCCCCGAGCCGGGGCGTGGCGATCACCCCCGCGGCGCTTCCGGCGTCGCCCGCTCGAGGAAGGCCCGGGCGCCGGGGGTGCGGTACGCCTCGGGTGTGGTCCGCAGGACGTCGCCCACCCGGTCCACGAGGAGATCCTCGCCGCGACCGGCTGTTTCCAGGGCCTCGGTGAGCTTCAGGCCGATCCAGGTGCGGGCGTCGAAATACGCCTCATGCGCGCGGGTCGGATGGGTCGCCGGTCGGGCGCCGGCGTCCTCGTCGACCAGCCGCTCGAAGGCCTCCGTGAGGAACACGACGCCGATCTCCGGGTCGTGGTCGGGGCTCGCCGACCACAGCCGGAACCCTTCGTAGAGGAGGGCGTGCGTGTCCTGGTCGATCATCGTGGCCAGCCCCCAGAGCGCCCATCCGCTGGCGAGCGCGGTCGGCCCGTCGCCTCTGGCGACGGCGAGCTCGCCCTCGTGCCGCAGCGCCGGTGCGGTCGGCGCGTCGAGCGGTCCGTGACGCCAGAACGCCAGGGGCGACGGGCGCGCGGTGGCGCCCGTCGCGCGTCGCCGGCGGATTCCGAAGCGCCCCATCGGCCCGGAGTCTGGCCTCCGGGTGGCGTGAACGCCAGTGCATTGGAATCCACCGGCGCCGCGCGTGGCCTCGCCGTCAGGACGCGGTGCGGGTGGTCCGGCGGATCCGGATCTCGCCGCTGGTCGGGAGATCGAGCTCGCGGTCACGCCAGTCGACGTAGTCGGGGGTCCACTGGCGCGCGAAGAACGCGTAGCAGTGGAGGTCCTCCCAGGCTCCACGGAGCCAACGATGCTCACGCAGCACACCCTCCTCGACCAGGCCGAGGCGGGCGCACGTCCCGCGGGCGGCCTCGTTCGACCCCTTCACGTGTCCGACGAGTTTGCGCAGTCCGAGCCCGTCGAACGCGTACATCGCCAGGGCCACGTAGGCGTCGATCCCGAGGCCACGGCCCCGTGCGGCCTCGTAGCCGAGCGTCACGCCGACCTCGGCGATCCCCGCCCAGGGGTCGACGTCGTACAGGCCGGCGATACCGAGCAACGCGCCGGAGGGATCGTTCGGGTCGCGGATCCCGAACTCGATGTCGTCCTCGCCGCCGCTCGACAGGGCACAGAGCCCTGCCTCGTCGTGCGCCTCGAGCATCCGCATCGTGATCGGACGCGGCGCCGTCGGCTGGTAGTCGCCCTCGATGCGGTGGTCGTTGCGGATCCCGAGGATGGCGGGGAGGTCGGTCCGGGCGAGCGGACACAGGTCGATGTACTTGGTGGAGGTCATGGGAAGCCGTGGGTTGCGGATGGCCCTCGTAGGGGGGACACCGCGTCGTCGCGACGGGGGACGAGATCGTCAGGGCAGTCCCACGATTTGCACCCGGGCCGCCGTTTTGCGAGGCTCTGGCGGCTATCGCGACCGCGCAGCATGTCCCCCGTCTCGGTGATTCCGCCGAGCCGGTCCGCCGGCCTCGTCTTCCGCGGACCGCGCCGACGCGCGACCATGCCCTGGGTCTGCACCGGTTCCTGGGCGGCGTGCAGGTCTTCGGCGGCATCACCCTCACCGCCGCCTACGCGCTCGGTGCCGAGGCGCTCCCCGTCTCCGGTGCGGCGGCGGTCCTCGTCGCGATCGGACTCCTGCAGATCGTCGTCGGCGTCGTCTGGCTCACGCGCACCCGCAGGCTGCGTGCGCTGATCGTGCTGCGCCCGGGTGCGTTCGTCGCCGCGACGCTCCTCGCCGCCACCGCGGTCCTCGCCCTCGGCGGGTCCAACTCCGACGAGCTCTTCATCACGTCGGCGATGTGCTGGTTGGTGGCCGCCGGGTACGCCCTTCCGGGCCACCGGTGGGCCATCCTCAGCGTGGTGGTGGTCGTCGTGGTCTCGGCCGTCTGGGTCGTCGTGACCGGCACGGACCGCGGCGGGTACGACGATGACGGTGACTACGTGACCGCGATCATCGGGCTCGCGGCGGGCGTGGTCCCCGGGCTGTGGCTGGGCCGCACGACCGGGGCGACGTTCGTGACGCTCAATCGCTGGCACCTCGTCGAGGTCCACGACCTCGGGCTCGTCGAGCGACTCCGCGGGCTGCTGGCGGCGGTCGACGTCCGGGCGGCGAAGGTCGGTGAGCTCCTGCCGTCGACGGTGGCGTCCGCGGAGCTCGGTTCGCTGCGTGCTCGGCTCCGCTTCGGGATCGGGCTTCGCGAGGACGACGCCCCGGTGATCATCACGGAGGTCCTCGACGAGGTCCGCGCGGAGTACGAGGCGTCCGAGCCGCGGGCCGGGCTGATCGTCGAGCTCGATCCGGCGGCGCGGACCGTCGAGCTCGGGGTGACCGCCGCCGACGCACTCGCGGCCGTGCTCCGTCGGCAGCTCTCGAACGTCGCCCGGCACGCGCCGGGGGCCGGGACCGTCACCGTCCACGTCTCGAAGCAGGCCGGCCTGCTCGTGGTGCGCGTCGAGGACGACGGCGCCGGTGCGCTGCCGTTCCGCGCCGGCACGGGCACGCAGTGGTCGAAGCACCAGCTCTCGAGGGTCGCTGGCGCAGCGCGGTACTACCCGGGGACGTCGGGGGTCGGGTTCGAGATCACGCTGCCCATCGCCGCGAGGACACGCGTCTCCGACATCCCGGGGCTGTCGGTCGGGCAGAGCCTCGATCGGTTCGCCGACGGCATGCTCCTCTCCCTGCGGTGGGCCGGATACGTCGTCGATTCCCTCGGGGCGTTCGTCGACGCCGACCAGATCGGCGCGCGCTGGCTCGTGATGCCGATCGGTGCGGTGGTCATGGAGTGCGTCATCACCCTCGGCGTGCCCGGTCTCGCGCTGCGCCGCGACACCCGCCTCGTCATCGCGAGCCTCATCGCGGTGGCGGTCACGTCAGTGTTCGCGGTGCCCGTCGACAGTCCCGATGCGCTCATCCCGTCGACCACGAGCGCGGTCGTGCTCGCCCACCTGATCTACGCGAAGCGGTTCCGGTGGTTCGTCGCGGTCGAGATCCTCCGCGGCCTCGCGGTGCTGCCGCTCCTCTGGCGGTACGGGGTCGAGACGGTCGAGTTGCTCGTCGTCTATCCGATCGGCTTCAGCGTGCTCGTGCTGATCCTCATCCGGTTCATGGATCGCGCGCGCGGCCTCGAGCGGGACGCCGCCGATGCGATCGGTCGCGCGGCGCTGTCGGGGGCGACGGTACGGGGTCTCGCGCTCCACCACGACGCCGTCGACGTCGTCGTACGAGCCGGGGTCGGCGACGCACCGGTCCGCGAGGCCGTCGAGGGCCTCCAGGCTGCCCTCGTCGATCTCGCCGGGGTGGCGTCGGCGTCGCTCGACCCGCGCGAGGCGATGACGACCGGGATCGAGGCGGCGGTCGTCGCTCCCGTCGCGGTCGCAGCGCCCGCAGACGGGTCGCGGTCCGCGGTCGCCTCGGTGATGGCCGGCGCCGTCGACCGCGTCACGCTGATCGAACTGGCGGCACTCGCCGCGGACGAGCGAGCGAGCTGTGCTCCGCCCGGCCTGTTCGGGCGGAGGCGGCTCCGTGCACTCGCCTTGACCTGGTCGATGGGCCACGGCGGCCAGGCCGAGCTCACGCTCGCCGCCGAACCCACGCTCGGGCCGCCGCACGCCCAGGCCGTCGGGCGGCTGGTGGCGGTCGCGGAGACCATCGGGGTCCGGGTCGCGTCCGAGGCAGACGCGCTGACGCTCACCTTCGAGCGCCGGGACGGTCCGCTCGGTCCGTGAATTCGAGTCGTAGCGTCACGGCGGTTGGGATACATTCCCGCGCGATGAGTCCGGCGCGCTCCGTCATCGTCTACGACACGAACCGCGACGCCCTCGCGCGCCGCCTCCGTGCCGTGGGCGGGGCCGCCCCGGACAGCGAGCCGATCGGGGTGTCGAGCCGGACGGCCGCCCTGCTGCTCGCGCAGGCCGCCCCCGAGGGGTCGGTGCTGCTCGTCGACCTCTTCGAGACCGACCGCGTGTCGCTGGATCGGCCCGGCCAGCGTCTGATCCATCGTCTCGTCCGTACTCCGGCCACGTCCCACACGCGGGCCGTCGCATGGTCGGCCCAGAACACGCCCGACGTGCTCCGCGGCGTGCGGTCGGTCGGCGCCCACGGGTTCGTCACCGTCTCGGTCGACGACGACCGCGAGGCCGATGCCCTCCGTGCGGCGATCGCGGGCGAGGACGTCTGGCCGGGCGACAACGCGGCGCCGAGCAAGGCCGCGATGACCTGGGGCCCCTGGTTCGAGCAGCGGTTCGGGCTCGCGTGGAAGCCGTGGATGGAGCCGATCCTCGTGCGACTCGCGTCGGGCCGCGAGCGCAGCGCCGTGGTGCCCGAGCTCGTGGATCTCGAGGCTGCGCGCAGTGTCGGCCACGCCGCCGCCCGGCTGCGCGCCGTCGCGGACGCCCTCGCCGGGGAACACCGCAACTCGCCCGCGTTCGTGGCGACGATGGCCCAGACCGCGCTCGCCCAGATCGCCACCCACCGCACACTCGTGGAGCAACTTCCGCCGTCCGCGAGTCTGGAGCAGGGCGCCCGCACGCTGCGAACCTCGCCCTCGCTGGTCCGGGCGGCCGGGATCACGCCCGAGGAGATCGAGGAGATCGTCGCGATCCACACGATGATCGAGGAGCAACGGATCACGGGCAAGTCGCGCCCCGGCGCGCCCGAGGCCGATCGCGCCCGCAACGAGCGGCGCTGGGCCGCCGGTCGACGGGCGAGCGCCCTCGGCACGGGGAAGGACGAGATGGAGGGCGTCATCGACGGCACCCTCGCCCGACTCGACGACGCCCTCACCGCGTTGTTCGACGCGCGCCAGGACGACCTCTACTTCCCCGAGGCCCGTGCCGCGGCGGCCCTGTCGCTGCTCGACGAGGCCGGCGCGGGCGAGATCGAGGACGTCACGTTCGACGGAGGCGCCCGGTGGCGAGGACTCGACGTGTCGAGCCTGGCGCTCGCGGACGATCTCGACGTCACCGACCTGCAGCGCTTTGCGACGCTCGCCGACGACGCCGTGCTGCGTCGCGGCGGTCACGCGTTCCAGGCGGCCTAGACCCGGGCGTCTCCTGCGCGGGCGGGTCCCGCGCCGATCAGATCCTCGGCTTGGGGTGTCGGAGGAAGGGCTCGAACTCCGGGTCGGACTCGTGCGGCGGCAGCGGGAGGTTCTGCCCGACGATGTCGTACAGCTCGTAGAGATCCGCGGCGTGGGCGACGTCCCAACGGGTCCGGCCGCGTTGGGGCTCGTCGCGCTCGACCGGGCCGTCGTAGAAGGCTCGCACCCGACCATCCGCTTCGGGCGTGACGAACACCAGGAGGGAGTCCGCCCAGGGCCAGGCCTTGGCGACCTGGCGTTCTTCCCCGGGCTGCAGGGGCGTGATCGACGCGGTGGCCCGGGATGGCGGCTCCCGCGGCACGAGCCACGTCTCGCCCGGGTGGGTCATCTTCCACCGCACGGCTTCCATCGGGCTGAGGTTGTTCTCGGGGACGCCGGCGTCGCGCTGGAACGCGAGGGCTGCGTCGAAGAGGGTGTTGAATCCGGGAGCGGTCTGTTCGTGGAGGAAGGTCGCCAGGGCGAATTCCCACGCGCCCCAGACCGCCCACCCGCCGAGCGGAGCGATCTCCTCGCCCAGGGCCGCGAGCACGGCGCGTTGCCCGTCGCGATCGAGGCGATCGAACTCGCGCCGGAAGGGATCGATCGGATCCGGGACGAACGGATCGTGATCCGGGGACCCGTTCGTCGAGGCCCAGCGGTATCGGCCCGATGCTGCGAGCACCGTGGCGATGTCGGCCGGGAGCGGGCCGCGGCGGCGTGAGAAGAACCCCATGACGCCGACCATACGGCCCGCTCATCGGTCCGTCACGGCCCCGCACCCCGATACATATTCGTTCAGCCCTCACGAGCCGGACGGTCGCAGCGCGAACTTCGGCTCGAACGGCAGCGGGCCGTACGCGCGTTTGCCCGTGCGGAGTCCGGGGACGCCGTCGTCCTGGCCGATCGAGAGCCGCCCCGCCGGCCCGAGCACGTCCAGGGCTCGCCGGGCGACATGGCGCCGCAGATACGCGGTCGAGCCCTCGACGCCGCGGTCGGTCTTGAAGAGCAGACCGAGCCAGGTGCGATTCCACGCGGATTCGACCACGGACACGCCGATCGGCTGGTCGTCGATGCTCATGCAGAACACCGTCAACGCGTCGGCCTCGGGGCCACGCGGCCAGCGGAGCATGCCGTCGTGCTCCTGCACGATGGCGGGGCTCGGCGCGCCGTCGAACTTCGCGCCCGTCCAGCGGTCGTAGGTGGCGAGCAGGTGGTCCAGCGCAGCCGGATCGCTCAGGCGGCGCTCGGTGATCTGCGCACCGCCGGCCTCGTCGAGGGCCCTGGCCTCCTTCGCCTTGCCCAGTTTCCGACCGGGCGTCGCCGGGTCGGAGGACCGCAGGGCCGCGAGACACTCCACGGAGAACACGTAGTCGGCGTCATCCGGGGACGCGATCGCATGGAGTCCCCGCGCCGCGACATACGGCGCGAGCGCACGCACGGTCGCGGCCGACAGGTACCGCAGCGCTGCGACCCCGATCAGGTCGTCGAGGGCCTCGACGACGGCAGCCGTCACCGTCGCGCCCGGGAGCGCCACGACCATCGCCTCGAGCGGCTCGACCGCGAACCGCACGACCAGGAACCCGTCGACCTGCGACACCCGGACCCGGTGCTGGCCGTGCCACAGGAACATCGTCCAGAACGAGGCGAGCTCGGCGAGGACGGGCTGGTTCGCGGCGAACACCGCACGCAACGCCGCCCAGAGCCGGGAGGTGATGCGGACGGAGGCCGGGTACTGCGGGACGGCGTGGAGCGGAGTGGTCATGGTCGGCACGTGGGTCGTGGGTGGGCGGCCGTGGCGTCGTCAGGCGGCGCGGACCAGGCCGCGGTCATGGAGGTCGCCGGCGGTGCGCAGGGCGACCGCCCGCAGCGCGAGCACGACGTCGCGGAGCTGCGGCGCCGAGGCGCCGTCGACGAACACGGAGTAGTCGACGGCGATCTCGCGCTCGCCGAGGCGATGCAGACGGCCGAACAGCAGGCCGGCGTTCAGGTCGGCGAGAGCCACGCCGAGACGCGGATCGTCGAATGCCCCGTACGGGTGCACGCCGGACTGGAAGGTCACCGTGTCGTCTGACGACGCGTACGCGACGATCGGGGTCATCGAGTCGGGAAGGTCGACGACCACGGTCGCGTCGGACGTCGTCACGCGGCCTGGGAAGACCTCGCCCAGCAGCGCGAAGACCTGCGCGAGCTGCCCCGGCCCGGGCTCGTCTGCGACGGCCTCGGCGGCGTCCGCCGTCGCGCCCGCGTAGAGGGTCTCGAGGGCGAGGATCGCCGGAGCATCGCTGCGCACGCGGTCGCGCAGGCGATCGAGCTCGGCCCGTACGACGTCGCGGAAGTCCGGGACCTGCTGCGCGAGCCACGCGCGGGCGGCCGCCTCGTCGTCGAGCTCGGCGAAGTCGGAGAAGACGCGCCGCTGCTCGGGCGTGAGCTGCTCGGCGAGCTGGTGGCCGACCGCGAGCTCGAGCTCCGACCGGAACACGTCGAGGTACTGCGGCTTCGTCGCGGCGGGGAGGTCGTCGAGGCCGACGACGGAGAGGAAGGCATTCGTGAGCATGCCGGGTCGTCGTCGTGGACCGGTGGCTCGTCAGGGCACCCTCGTGGGCCCGCGCCCTGACGGCTTCTCCCCGGACGGCGACGGGAGGGCATGTCACGCATTCCCGCCTTCGCCACCACCCACCGCGCCGGTCTCGTCGCCGTCTCGCTCGTTGCTGCCGGGGTCGCCACCCCGGCAGCGTCTGCAGCGGACCCGACGGGCGTCACGGCGACCGGCCAGCTGGTCGAGCTCCACGGCCACACCGCGAGCGGCGCCGAGGTCGACGAGTCCTACGCACTGCGCCGCGGCACGGCGCTGACGCCGCTCGCGGGCGAGCAGCCCGAGTCGCTGATCGGCCAGCAGGTCGCCGTCTCCGACGGCGACGGGACGGCCCCGGGCATCCAGGGCACGGCCCAGCCCCTCGGCGTCTCCCGCCAGGTCTACGCCGACGAGAACGGCAACAGCTCGGTGCTGGTCGTCCTCGTCGGCACCCCGGATGCGGCCCAGCCCATCACGGTCGACCAGGCACGCTCGGCGGTGTTCACCGCCCCGGACTCCGTCGCCGCGCTCTATGCCCAGCAGTCGCAGGGCAGCGTGCACCTGACCGGCCTCGGCGGGTCGACGACCGGCGACGTCGTCGGTCCGGTGGCCGTGTCCGAGTCGATCGGCGGCTGCCGCTACGGCCAGGTCGGCAACGCCGTCGACGGGGCGCTGGCCGCGAGTGGCGTCGCGGTCGCCGCGTACCAGCACGTGGTGTACGTGCTGCCGCCCTCGCGTGACTGCGCGTGGGCCGGACTCGGCCAGATGCCCGGCTCACGGATCTGGGTGAACGGCACCGTCGACGTCGGGGTGGTCGCCCACGAGCTCGGCCACAACTTCGGCGCGCACCACGCGAACCTGCTCCGCTGCACCTCCGGGGGTGGCCCCGTGCCGCTGTCGAACCAGTGCACGTCGCTCGAGTACGGCGATCCCTTCGACGTGATGGGGAACGCCGGCGCCCGGCTGATGTCGAGCTGGCACCGCGCGCAGATCGGCCAGGACCAGCCGTCGCAGCGGATCTCGCTGCGCGGGTCGCAGACCGTCCATCTGACCTCGTCGGACGTCCCCGGCGCCGGCCCCGACCTCCTCCTGGTCCCGCGCAAGCTGCCCGGCCAGGCGATCACGAGCTACCTGGCGGTCGAGCTGCGGTCGTCCCAGGGGCCGTTCGACACGTGGTCGTCGCCGTTCTCGGCGGTGACCGGCGGCGTGTCGATCCGGCTCGTGCCACAGCTCGCGGCGATCGAGCAGTCCAACCTCGTCGACACCAACCCGCAGACCGCCACCGCGCTCGACGCGCCGCTCGCGCCCGGCACGACGTTCAGTGACGCCGCGTACGGCATCGCGCTGAGCACCGGGCCGGTGACCGACGGGCAGGTCGACGTGTCCGTGACGATGCCGACGCTCGTCGACGACGTGCCGCCGAGCGCGGTGCCGTCGATCTCGGTCCAGCGTGCGCTCGACCGGGTCGGCCTGACGTGGCGCGCGGCAACGGACGACGACGCCGTCGACCACTACGAGATCTCTCGCAACGGCGTGGTGATCGGGACGACGCCCGGGCTGGCCTACGACGACCTCGACCCGGCGCAGGCGGCGGGCGGCGTCTACGGCGTGGCGGCCGTCGACCGCAGCGGCAACCACGGTGCGGTGTCCCGCGTGACGGTGTACGCGCTGCCGAGCACCGTGCGCCGGCCCGGTCCTGGGCCCGGCACGCCGCAGAACGGCCAGACCACGGATCCCGCGACCGCGCTCGGTGACGTGGAGCTCGTCCGTTGGACGCGGCACGGGTCGGAGTGGACGCTCGTGTTCCGCGCGGCGCACGCCGAGCGCATCACGGCGTACGTCGGCCGGCGCACGGTCGCCCGCCGGTACGCGCCGCGGCTCACCGTGCGCACGCGCCTGCCGCGTGGCGTGAAGCGCCGCACGATCCGGCTCGTCGCCGCCTCCGGTGCCTCCCACGCCGTGGGCAGCTGGACGCTGCGCGCGTCCTGAACCGCCCTGCCTGCCCGGACCAGCGGTTCGGGCAGGCGCTTCGCTCGCGCGGT